>JAZDDC010000614.1:0-2667 GCA_036679565.1 Gemmatimonadota bacterium | reverse complement strand
CCTGACAATCTCGCACTGATCTGGAACCATTTTGATTGGCTCGGAGATACTCCCACTTGGGTACACGATCTTCAGGTCAAATCATTACGAGATGAAGCGAGCCGGTTCGAGGGGTTGGCGGCGATGCAAATGGTGTCGGGGCGAATACTTGGCGGGTCTGTTCCGGTGCACGCGGATGTCGCACGCGTTTCGTCCGAGTTCTTCGACCTCCTACGAATTACGGCGCCGTTGGGACGAACGTTTACGGAAACAGACGACGACTTCGGTGCGCCGTGGGTTGCGATTCTGTCACACCACTACTGGACTCAGGAATTCCAACAGGACTCGAGCGTGATCGGCCAGCAGTTGCGAATCGGGTTCTTCCCCATGGACATCATCGGAGTACTACCGGCTGACTTCGACTACCGAATGTACGAAGCACTCGGCAAAACAGTGGTGCCGCAGATTTGGATCCCCCATCAAATCAAGGGTGATTTCTCGCCCGAAGTTTCGCCGGGTACCGGCGTGGCCGTACTCGCTCGACTGAACGCCGGCTCGTCCTTTAGACAGGCGGCCACGCAACTCGATTCGCTTGCCACTGATCATCGCGATCGTTTTTTTGGCGGCGCGTCATTTGAATACGAGCTCGTCCCTCTCTTCAGTGACGTTACACGGGCAGTTCGCCCGGCCCTGTTGGTTTTGTTTGGTGCGGTGGGATTTGTTTTGCTCATTGCAATCGCCAACGTCGCCACGATGGTGTTGGGTCGGGCGCAATGCCGCACCAGCGAGTTCGCTGTTCGATATGCTTTGGGTGGATCACACTGGAGAATCCTCAAAGAACTGATTCTGGAAAACGCCTTGCCCGCGATTGCCGGAGCGGCACTCGGTGTCGGTTTTGCCGTCTGGGGAGTTGAGGCATTGATGAACGCCATGCCTGTCGAACTCCCGCGAGCCCGTGACGTGCGCGTTGACCTGCCCGTGTTTGGGTTTGCGTTGATTACGACCGTATTCGCCGCAATCGTTCCCGCTCTGGTCCCAGCCCTGCATGCACGAAAAACCGATCCCACCAACTTATTGAACAACAGAGAGCACAATCCGGCCCTGACACACGGCACTCAACGAACGAAAGGTTTACTCGTCATTGTCCAGGTAACACTGTCCGTCGTACTGCTCGCGGGCGCGACGTTGAGCGTACGGAGCTTCCTGCAAGTGAGGGGAGCGGACCTTGGATTCAGTAGTCAAGACGTGCTGACGTTTAGCGCCTATCTGATGCAGGAATACGATACGCCACAACAACGCGACGAGTTCTTCGCTGAATTGGAAGACCGCGTCGGCCGGTTGCCGGGTGTTGTAGCCGTGAGCGCCACAACCGCCTTGCCATTCAACGCGCCGAGTTTCGGACCGGCATTTCTCGAGCAACAATCGGAGCCCATCAACTATACCACCTGGCCAGGACAGGGTGTCGAACCTGACCCGCAACGATTGCCGGCGGGCCGGTGGTTGATGTCAGACATAAACGCCGTTCGCCCCAATTATTTCAATGCGACCGGAATCGCCGTGATTTCAGGCCGTGAGTTTGTTCAGCAAGATGCGGAGTTTTCTCCTCCACATGTGTTAGTTGACGAAACGCTGGCGGCCGCTTTTTGGCCGGGCACGGACGCCGTCGGCGAAACCATTTGGGTTTTTAATACAGAGGCAACCGTCGCCGGCGTCGTCCGACACGCCATGCATCATGGATACGGTGCGCCCGGTCGGCCACAGTTGTACATCCCCTACGCGGGTGTGGGCAGAACCTTACGAACGTCAGTTGTTGTACGCACCGAGAAGGACCCGCTACAACTTCTTCCTGCGATTCGTACGGCAATTCACGCGATTGATCCGTTGGTGCCGATCGCTGACATCGAGACCATGAATAGTCGGGTCAATCGGTCGATGGCAAACCAACGTTTTTTGACGACGTTGATGACCGCGTTCGCGGCGATTGCCCTATTGTTGGCCGCACTCGGCATTTACGGCATGTTGGCATTTTCCGTGGCCAACCGCCGCCAAGAGTTCGCCGTTCGGATTGCCATGGGAGCCACACGATCACACATATCCACGCTCGTGATAAACCACGCGCTCCGGCTAACAGGCGTAGGTCTAGTTATCGGAATGACCCTGGTCGTCGCAATCGGCATCCGTATCGACGGACTGTTGTTCGGCGTACAGGGCGCCGACCCAGTGTCCATCGCGGTGGCGTTGTTTGGGCTGCTCGCTATCACCGGCATAGCAGCATGGTGGCCCGTTCGCCGAGCAGCCTCAATCGACGCGAGGTCAACTCTCAGATCTCAATAGGCCGGGGAATACCCGATCATTTCCGTGACCTGCGTTTAGGCGTGTGCCTCAGTGGCTTCAAACGAAACAGTAAAGCCGCCCGTTAGTCGCTCGTGCCGTCGATTGGGGGCACGGCGTCCATGAGCGCCTCGAAGAGCTGATTCAACGCCTCGCCGCCGGCACGAGCGCCGGTGTACTTGCCCAAACGAACGATGACCAAGCCATGACTCGGAACGATCGTCGCACTTTGTCCACCCGCATCGCGCATGCCATAGGCGGTGATCGGCAACGGCCACCCACCGTCTCCATTCACCCAAAAGAACGCGCCACCATATACCGATCGGCCGTCTGCCTCCCATGCGGGAGCAATTTGTG
>JAZDDC010000613.1:0-2361 GCA_036679565.1 Gemmatimonadota bacterium | reverse complement strand
CACAAACCCCGGTATGGGGGCTACGGTCGCGCCCGCTGCGTGATCGCTCGCCGCGTCGCCGAGGGCGCCGCCTCCAAAAGAAATCAGCGTGCTCGTCGGGTATCCGAGGTCGTCGTTCGAGAGTAAATGGTCGGAACTCGCCGAGACGTTAAGTGACTCCCCAGATTCGATCTCGTAGGCGTCTTTCTCTGTTTTTGGTCCACGCACCGATGCTTCAGGCCCCGTCCCAGGGGGTGCCACGAGTGGCTCCTCTTTGCCGCACGCGGTCATGACGGTCGTAGCGGCGATACTAATAAGGAATAACAGCGGATTGATCGCAAGCGTCGAACTTACGCAACAGTGTGCGAAAAGGATGCGGAAGGCGGAAAACGGTAGGGCGGTAGCGTCGGTACGGCGGTAGGAAGTAAGTCGGTACTCTGCATACCGCCCTACCGCCCTACCGCCCTACCGCCTCAAGCTACTGCGTGGTGTCTTCGACCCTCGCTTTTCCATTCTTCTTCACGGATGCGATGCCGTTTCTGAGTCCAGAACCGGACTTGTACCGCTGAGATGTGCCAACGATTTCGCCGTTGGTCGACTTCAGTACAAAATATCCCAGTCCGTTCCTTGACTTGCGCCGCTCGAAGCAATCATCCTGCCTGCAATTGCTCTTGACGGACTTTATGCCATTGGCAGCACTGCGGCGTTGCGCATACATCTGCGACGTCAAGATGACTTGGCCATTGGCGGCGTGCAGCGTGAACATGAACTTCCCATTGGTCGACTTCTTGATCACGAACTTTGGTTTAGTTGCCATAACTCCCGGACCTGATGTTAAAGTCGTCGCAATTGATGCGTGTTTTGCATGCGTTCGTCAAGTGTTTGGCGCACATTCGTGCGGCGAGCAGACCGCCCTCGTGGGCGGAAATCATGTGCGTAGCGTGGCCAACATGCCGGGTGCGGTGCGCGCGTTTGTGGTTTGTTCGAATGCGTACGCGATGCGGATGAGCGTTCCTTCCGAGTACGATCGCCCAAACACCGAAATCCCGACGGGCAACCCGTAGGCGAAACCGGCCGGCACGGTGATGTTGGGATAACCGGAGACTGCGGCTGGTGACGAGCTGCCACCAAGATAATGATCGCCATTCACGAGGTCGGTCGTCCACGCGGGGCTGGTCGTTGGTGCTACCAAGGCGTCGAGTCGATGTTGGTCCATGACCGCGTCGATGCCCTCGGCCCGGGAGTATCTGCGGTTCCGCGTGAGTGCGTCAAGATACGCGCTATCGGTGAGCGGCCCCTTTTCCTCTGCCATAATCAGAATCTCCTGACCGAAGTAAGGCATCGAGCGGTCGCTGTTTGTTTCGTTGAACGAAATCACATCTGCCAGGCTTGTCACGTTACCTGTCAGTCGGTTGAGGTATGCATTGAGACCGGCCTTGAATTCGTACAACATCACCTCGAACTCAGAGTCACCATACTCATCGGTATTGGGGATTTCTGCGGGATCGACGATGACGGCGCCGGCATCGCGCATGGCGTCGATGGCCTCTTCGGCAATCTTGTCGGCATCCAGACTCCGGCCGAACATGACATTCCTTGCGACGCCGATCCGCGCACCGCGTAATCCGCCCGTGTCGAGATACTGTGTGTAGTCGGGTTCGATCCGGGCTCCTTCGGTTGCGTTGTCACGGGGATCAATTCCTGCCATCGCGCCCAGCAAGATGGCTGCGTCTGTGACGGTACGAGCCATTGGACCGGCGGTGTCTTGCGTGTGTGAGATTGGGATGATGCCGGTACGGCTGACGAGTCCCACGGTGGGTTTAATACCAACCAACCCACAGGTAGCTGAAGGGCACACAACCGATCCGTCAGTTTCGGTGCCGATGCCAATCGCGGCGAAGCTGGCGGAAACGGCGGCGCCGGTACCGGCACTGGATCCGCAGGGGTTCCGATCGAGGGCGTACGGATTGTTACATTGACCGCCACGCCCACTCCATCCGCTGGATGATCGGGTCGAGCGGAAGTTTGCCCACTCGCTCAAATTTGCCTTGCCAATTACGACCGCACCGGCCTCACGAAGACGCTGCACAACGAATGAGTCCTCCGATGCGATGGATCCCTCCAATGCCAGAGATCCTGCGGTCGTTGTCATCCGGTCGGCAGTGTCGATGTTGTCTTTGACGATGATCGGGATACCGTGTAATGGGCCACGCACCCGCCCACCAGTGCGCTCGGCGTCGAGTTGGTCTGCGATGTCGAAGGTATCTGGGTTGAGGTCCAGCATCGATTGTAATCGAGATCCCTGTCGGTCGTTTGCCTCGATCCGTGCGAGGTACGCCTCGCAAATGCTGCGCGACGTGTGTTCCCCGGAAGCCATCGATT
>JAZDDC010000612.1:0-3629 GCA_036679565.1 Gemmatimonadota bacterium | reverse complement strand
AGATGCCATCCTCACCTACTTCGTGCCCACCGTCCTGACGGTATCCGTAGCGTCATTCTTGACGTGGACGGTCGGTGCATGGATCGTCACTGGCTCCGCGGATTGGACACGAGCGATGTTTGCCGCCCTCAGCGTACTCGTCATGGGCTACCCGTGCGCCTTGGGAATGGCAACGCCGCTCGCCCTGATTCGCGCCGGCGGCGTGGCAGCAGCGCGGGGGGTGCTCTTTCGGGGTGCAGAGGCCTTCCAGGTCATGAAGGATATCAGAACGGTCGTTCTGGATAAGACGGGAACGATTACGGAAGGAAATCTAAAGGTGGTTGCCGTCGTGACGTTTGGTGAGGAACGCGAACACGAGGTTCTCGCCACTGCGGCTTCGGCGGAAATGTTTTCTGAACACTTCCTGGGTCATGCAATCGTGGGTCACGCCGAGAAGAGAGGCATCTACATTCGGTCGCCGGAGTCGTTCGAATCCGAGACCGGTCGCGGCGTGATAGCCCATATTGACGGAGAACCCGTTCTCGTTGGACGCCGAACGCTGCTCGAAGAGCACGGAGTCCTGTTCGATGCGAATGCCCGCACCACGCTCGACACACAGGAACGTCTTGGGCAAACCGTGGTGAGCGTCGCCCGTGGGACGCAACTCATCGGGCTCGTTGCCATCGCAGACGTCATCAAAGATGGCGCTCGAGAGGCAATCACGCATCTCAAGACGAGCGGGATCATGCCGATCATGCTAACCGGTGACAACCGGCAAACGGCAAACATCGTGGCACAACAGGTTGGGATCGAAAAGGTCATCGCTGAGGTTTACCCCGAAGCGAAGGCAGCCAAGATTCGTGAACTTCAGGCGAGCGGTCTTCGAGTAGCCATGGTGGGGGACGGGATCAACGACGCACCGGCCCTCACGCAAGCCGATGTTGGAATTGCTATCGGCGCAGGGACAGACATCGCCATCGAGGCGGCCGATGTCGTGCTCATTCACAGCCGCATGAAGGGAGTGGGCGACGCCATCGCCATTGGCCGCAACTCCTACCGGAAGTCTGCACAGAATCTTACCCTGGCGCTTGTATTCAACGGCGTGGGTATACCCTTGGCCGCAACCGGAATACTCCATCCAATCTGGGCAATGGCGGCGATGGTCGCGAGCGTCAGCACTGTACTGGCAAACTCGTCTTGGGGCAGGCTTCAGAGTGTGCAGCCTGCGGAGAAGACCGCGATGGTTCCTCCACCCGAGCATGAAGCCACACCAACAAAACTGATACTTCAGGTGCCTAACATGCATTGCGAAAGTTGTGTGGACACGATCCGAGAGCGTCTTGAGTCCCTCGAGGGAGTGACGGATGTCGTGGCAGACCCGCGCACAAAGAAAGTCCTGGTACAATGGGAAAGAAGCAAGGAGGAAAGTGTGGATGTAACCGAAGCGTTGTTGAGCGCCGGCTTCCAAGTCGAGCGAACGGAATACGTGGGCGGGACCCGCGAGCGTGCTGGTACCGAACCGACCCGTTGGGAGGTCTGTGTACATTGAATTCACAAAACGCCGTGAGCCTTAGATTCGCTCGACCGCTGGTTTGTTTGACGGTGTCGGCGTTGCTCGTTCCGGGAAACATCCGGGCACAAGCGCTGCCATTCCACACCGCGACCGCAATCACAACGGGCTTCGAAGAATCCGCAGCGCGCACGTTCTCGTCATTCTTCGGCCGAGGGGGTCTACGGCGTGACGGAGTGGGAATCACCGATCCGATGCAACGCGACATCGACGTATTCGTGCAGGTGTTCGGTGTCCTTCCCTACGCGATCACGCCGATGTGGACCACGCGGGTCGTCGTCCCGTTCGTGCGCAAATCCATGGACTTCACCGCATTTGGCGGAGCGCAAGGATATTCGACCAGCGGGGTCGGCGACGTACTCGTAGACACCAAGTGGATCTTCTTCAGCGAAAACCAACTGAAGGGAACCACGCGCATGGGGATTCAGGGTGGAGTCAAGATTCCCGTAGGAGAAACTGGGGCCATCATGCGTGACGGGACCGTTGCTCCCCGACCGTTGCAATTGGGTTCTGGTTCTTGGGACTTTCCTCTTAAGGCGCTGTTTACGATGACACGTGATCGCTTCGGCCTGCTCGCGAACGCGGGCTACCGAATCAACACCCGCGACGCCGGGTTCGAAGCGGGCGACGTTTTCAGTTACGACGTGGCACTGGGTCTCCGCCTCGCGCCGTGGATCTACAAGAGCCTGAGAGACAAATCGCTCATTGTCTACGTGGAGTTGAATGGCGAGGTGGCGCGGCGAGGCCAGATAGCCGGCGCGCCCAATCCGGATTCCGGTGGTCACGTGCTGTTCCTGAGTCCTGACGTCCAGTGGATTCCTACCCCGTGGCTGTTGTTCGAGGGGTCCGTCCAGTTTCCGATCGTGCAGGACCTCAATGGAACCCAATTGGAGTACGACACCCGGCTTCAGTTCGGAACCAGAATCCGGTTTTCATTCTTCCGATAGCAAAACAATGAACGAGAGATAACGAGACGAAACGGTGCCACCATTCATAGAGAGCATACAGCAGTGGGCCACGTTTACGGGTCGCCACTTCATCATAATGCTATGGTGGGTCTGGGCACTTGCGGTTGTGTTCACAGCCCTGAGCGAGTCATTTTTTTTCGACATCTGGCGACGCCGCGTGCTCGAGACCCGCAACGACGGCTGGCGGACCGTACTGCTCTCTGCCCTGCTCGGAGTGTTGAGCCCGCCGAGCCGTAGCCGGATATTCGCACAGGCCAAGGAGCTGTTGGCACACGGCGTCAGTCCAGCGGGAGTGATGGCGTATCTCGTATCTGCACAGGCGCTGTTCATTTGGTTGTTGTTCTTCATTGTGGAGCTGAACGGACCACAACCAATGTTAGGCCAATTCGTCGCGGTAGCCACCGTGTTGACGGTACTCGTGTACGGCCTGCGGCGAACACCAGAGGCACTGTGGGAGGCGGCACGGCAGTCCGCTACACGCGACCTCGCCGAAAGCGGCGAGACCACTCCCATTGCGCGACGCGGTCCGGTCTTGGTGCGGTTCGGCATGTCGCTCGGTGGGCAAGCTTACTCGCTTTGGTGGCCACTCCTCTTCGGAGTGCTTGGAATCGGGTTCTTTCTCGCCCTTGGCCAGTCACCAGGCTACATCTCGCTGCAAGGTACCAAAGGGCCGCTGGCGCAGTTCGGGAACGCGGGGGTGGGCCTCTTGGTTGCGTATGTGAGCGGCGCTCCGCTGGTCGGAAACGCGTTGTTCGCCGCCGGACTATGGAAGGCGCAATTCGTAAGTTATGCCGGGCTGTCGGCTTTTTATCTCGGTACGCTCGTCATGCCGTTCACGCTGCACCGGTATTTCGCGCTTCTGGGAGTGGAGCTCGGCAAGAAGGTGTTGGTGTGGCTCGTGATTGCGATTCTGGCTGGCGCATTGGCGGCCACGGCGTGGTGGTGGAGTTTGGACTGGCTCACCGGAACATTGGGGGTCCGCGATTTGTTCGAGACGTTTACCAAATCGACAATGCGGCCCAACGACGTGCCGTGGTTCCATCATTGGTTCCAACCCATGTCAGGGATGTGATGGTGGGAAGGTCCTTCCGGCACGCGTCATGACCACGAAG
>JAZDDC010000611.1:0-2613 GCA_036679565.1 Gemmatimonadota bacterium | reverse complement strand
GCGGACTTGCCCGACGGAGTTCGTCCCGAACTCGGCCCCGACGCAACTGGTGTGGGGTGGGTGTTCCAGTACGCGTTGGTCGGTGACGGATACCGTCTTGATCAACTTCGCTCGCTGCAGGACTGGTATCTGCGCTTCGAGCTACAAAGCGTCCCGGGTGTAGCGGAGGTTGCCAGCGTAGGTGGATACGTCAAACAATACCAGGTATTGCTTGATCCCGTGAAGCTACTCGGTTTTGGGATCACGGCCGATGCGGTCATTCGTACGATTCGAACATCCAATGCGGATGTAGGTGGCCGCACCATGGAGATTGCCGGAAGCGATTACATGGTTCGTGGCTTCGGGTATCTGAAGGGAGTGAGCGACATCGCGAACCTGGCGGTCGGTGCTGGCCGCAATGGCGAACCGCTCCGCGTGAGAGACGTTGCGAACGTCACGATCGGGCCGGACATGAGGCTCGGCATTGCAGAATTGAATGGCACAGGCGAAGCGGTTGGTGGCGTCATTATCATGCGGTACGGAGAAAATGCGCTCGACGTAATACGCGGTGTCAAAGCGAAGTTGGCCGAGCTCGAGTCAGGGTTGCCACCCGGTGTCCGAATTGAACCGACATACGATCGTTCCGAGCTGATCAACCGGGCTACGGCCACCCTTACGCGGACACTGATCGAGGAGTCGATCATCGTCGCGTTGGTGTGCATCGTGTTTTTGCTACACGCGCGGAGCGCACTCGTGGCCATCGCGACACTACCACTCGGGATATTCATGGCACTCATTGCGACACGTTGGGTGGGCGTGAACGCCAATATCATGTCGTTGGGGGGGATTGCAATCGCCATCGGCGCCATGATTGACGCCGCGATCGTAATGATCGAAAACCTGCACAAGCACATCGAGCACGAACCTGACCGGCCACGTTGGGAGCTGGTGGTCGTGGCCGCACGTGAAGTAGGGCCTGCCCTGTTCGTGTCGTTGTTGATCATCACGTTTTCATTCATTCCCATCTTCGCCCTCCAGGCCGAGGAAGGGCGATTGTTTCGGCCGCTCGCGTTGACCAAGACATTCGCCATGGCCGCCGCGGCGATGCTCTCGGTCACGGTTGTGCCCGTCTTTATGGGCTTGTTCATCAGAGGTCGTGTCACACCCGAAGCGCGCAATCCAATCAATCGGTGGGCGATCAGATTGTACCGACCGGTGTTGCGATGGGCCCTAGCGCATCGCGCCGCCGTCTTGGTTGGTACCGTCCTCGTGTTGGCCGGTTCGTATTGGCCGCTTTCGAGATTGGGGACCGAGTTCATGCCCCCGCTCGACGAAGGTTCATTGATGTACATGCCCAACTCCGTCCCCGGGATAGCGATTGCCGAGCAGCGTCGGCTCCTCCAAAAACAAGACAGCATCCTCATGACGTTCCCGGAGGTCGAGTCGGTGTGGGGGAAGGCGGGCCGAGCCCGCACGGCGACCGATCCGGCGCCGGTGTCGATGGTGGAGACCATCGTCAATCTCAGGCATCCGTCGGAATGGCCCGAACGTCTGTCGCAAGATGAATTGATCGCCAAGATGGACCGCGAGTTGCGCTTTACCGGTCTCGTCAACAGCTGGACGATGCCGATCAAGAACAGAACCGATATGCTCTCCACGGGGATTCGGACAACACTCGGCATCAAGGTGTTTGGACCTGACTTGCAAACCATCGAGCGCATCGGCGGTGAGATCGAAGCACTCCTTGCGCCGCTTGCGGGTACCGCCAGTATCTTCGCCGAGCGGTCATTCGGTGGACGATATCTCGACATTCATCCTGATCGTGAGGCGATCGGACGGTACGGGATCGCCGTTGGGGACGTGCAACGGGTGATAGGGTCTGTATTGGGCGGCACGAATATCACATACACCGTGGAGGGAAGGGAACGCTATCCGGTACAAGTGCGGTACGCTCGGGACTTCCGGAGCGACCCGTCGCGACTGAATCAAATCCTCGTTGCCACGCCGCGCGGCGAACAGATTCCGCTGTCCCAACTGGCGAACATCGGGTTCAGTGCCGGCGCGCCTATGATCAAAAGTGAGGACGGGCAACTCGTTGGGACGGTGTTCATTGACGTACGTGGCCGCGATGTGGGTGGGTACGTCGCCGAGGCGCAGGGGTTGGTTCTACAAAATGTCGTGTTGCCACCCGGTTATCGACTGCAGTGGAGTGGTCAATATGAGGCCATCGAGCGTGTCAAGGATCGGTTGAGCGTGGTTGTCCCGCTGACACTCGCTATCATTGCGTTGCTGCTTTATTTGCACTTCAAGAACATGGTCGAGGTGTCCATCGTGATGCTCACGCTACCATTCTCGCTCGTTGGAGGCGTGTGGCTCATGTGGCTTCTTGGTTACAACCTTTCGGTTGCCGTGGCCGTCGGTTTCATTGCGCTGGCGGGTGTTGCCGCGCAGACGGGGGTCGTGATGTTGTTGTATCTCGATCAAGCCTGGGATGACATGACCGCGCGGGGGGAAAGCACATTGAAACGGTTGGCGGAGGCCATCGAGCACGGCGCGGTCACCCGGGTACGCCCCAAACTGATGACGGTCGTTGCCATTATGGCCGGACTTCTTCCGATAATGTGGACCCATGGC
>JAZDDC010000610.1:0-8814 GCA_036679565.1 Gemmatimonadota bacterium | reverse complement strand
CTCGATGACGCCACGGTTCGGGCCAGGATGACGGCCCCACCAAATCCATTCGGCGACGGCCGCGCGTCGCAGCGAATCGCGGACGCGATTGTAGAGTTCTTCGCCGTGCGAGGATCGTCGGCCTACGTGCCGACTTAGGTGCTCAAACCAATCCGGCAGGGCTCGCAATCAACGCATTGTAGTATGCCAAGTACTGCTGTGCGCGATGATCGTCGGTGAATTGTCGCTCAACCTTGGCACGCGCACCCATCGCTAGCTCGTGGCGGAACGCGGCATCGTTCAAACAGCGTCCCATGGCATCGGCCAAGGCATCGGCCTGGGCTGGGGGGACGAGGACCGCCTCCGTTCCTTGGTCGAACATCTCCGGAACACCGCCAACACTTGTTGATACAATCGGCACGTAGTGAATGGCCGCCTCCAACAAAACATTCGGTATTCCCTCGGTCAACGACGGTAAGACGAACAAATCGGCCGTCTCATAGTATGGCGTTGGATCCGGTTGATATCCCGTGAACTCAACGATGTCATCCATGTCATATTGTGTGACACGGTTTTTTAACGACTCGATTTCCGGTCCATCACCGACCACCGTCAGCTTGAAAGCGGACCCACCACGTTCGTGAAGTATTCTGACAGCCGCCAATAAGTCGTTGTGGCCTTTTTCCCTCGAAAGACGCCCCACCGTTATGATGTTGAGTTGCGCGTCAGGCGTTCGCGGTGAGGAATCGCGCAGGCGGATACCATTGTAAATAACGGTGATACGGTCTTTAGGAACTCCGAACTCCTCGAGCAGACGCACTTGCCGTTGAGAAACAACGATCACGTTACGTGCCCGACGAAACAGCCATCGATCAAGTTTGTTGTACGCGAGTTGCTTGGTATCCGTCCACGTCTCGCCGTGGTAACAGTCGATGGTTGCCAATTTTCGCAACAACCCCATCCGTCGCAACATGTACAGATAAAGCCGAGACTTTCCGTTGTGGATTTGCACGACGTCGGGTCGATATGATTTCACTATCTGCCGGATGGTGCTGAGACCACGGGGATCATAGCGGAACCGTTCTCGAACCACCTCACAGTCCAGCCCGTGTTTGTGGAGTTGCTGCGTGAACTCGGTAGATGGTGCGTCGCCTCGGATAAATGTGACGACCCTGAAGTCTACTGCGCCGGCTAACAGTTTCGACGTCGCCACGAGATTCTTCGCGGGTCCACCGAACTCTCTGGCCTCCATGAAAATCAGGACGCGGGGCGTTGAGCCAACGGCCGTTGCAGAACGTGGTACTTGGCCACCGCGGACTGCCGGAGAGTTCGAAGTGGTCACGGCAGCCTCCGCAGTACCTGTTCGCCCATGCGTTTGAGAGTTCTGAGCGAATGGGAGCGCAAGGGTGGCGGATCGATGGGGCTATCTGCAAGATCCAGTGGGAGATCATTGAAGCCACAGGTTCGAAATTTGTCGGTGTGGTCGGCAAGGAATCGACAGAGTTTCTCGAACCGCTTGACCACCGTCATGTCCGGCATCCGTTTGACTCGGTTTATCAGTTCGAAACTGTGGGAAACGATCACAAACGTCTTCCAACCACCACGCCACGCCTGAAGAAGCATCGCACGAAGCTCGGCAAATGAGCACGCCATGAGCTGTGTGTGACGCACCCCGCCGGGTCGGTCGCGAAAATGGTTAATTGGCACCTCAACGACACCATCAATACGCATCGGCTGAGAAAACGACGGGTCGAACCGCATGCGACACGCGCCGTTCAAATGGCAAAAGTTGTAACTGGTGTCGAACGCGATACCGTTCTTCGCAAGCGCGCCGAGTGTGTCGTTATTGGCACCGTAGTTGCCAGCGCGAAATGCCGTGGCTGGCGGAGCACCGGTTTCTGCAAGGTTGGCCAATGCTATTTCGATCAGCTGAGCTTGTTCCGCCAAGTCGAAGTCCGCAATATTCTGCCCGAATTTCCCACCGAACACACCACCGTCATTCATGTGCTCCAGCCACTCGGTGTGGATGTGGAGCTGCACCTCGTGCCCGTTCGCCAAAATTGGTGTGGTGATCTCACGCAACGGTTCTACACCGACCGCCGTCGCGAAGAGCGACTCCACGTGGAAGACGCCGGTGAGACCGTGATCGTTCAGAAGTTCGATCTGAAAGGACACGCCGTAATGACCCTTTGGCGTGCGACCCTCAATGTCGAGATCCAACGCGGAACGGAGACCCGCAGGAGAGATGTCCCAGCCCCAGGGCCAAAGTTCCGTGTCTACTGTGTAAAGGACATCAAGCATTACTTGGCGTGGTCTGCGGCTCCACAAGCACCTCTGACGCTGACGTTCTGCTCACCGGTGTCAGCTCGATTCCCAGGGTTTGAAAAACTTCAACCGCGGATGCGTCTACCAACGCATATGTGCCGCCACTTGGCGACGGTGCGCACGCGTTCATGAGCATCGCCTTCATAAGAGTCTGTCTTACTTGGTCCGTACGTTGCGGTGCATGTATTACGATTCCGTGAATTAAGACGCTATCTTCTGCAACGTGAGCCAATGCGGGGTTCTCCAACCCACCCTTTGCAGGATTGTGCACCACCCAACCGTAGCCCAGTAACACACCGCCATCAACACACGTGACCAGACGGTGGTTGTGTTCCAACCGACCGAGTGCCACGGAAAGAACAGCATGCTTTGTCGCCAACGTCTCGTCATCCATCCAACGGAGGAGGTCGTTGGGTTGATCGATTGTCGCGCTGAGTTCGCCCATTCCCACGGCACCCGCCTTCGTGGAGTCCCACGCGCCTAGACGGTAGAGTGTGTCTTGCGCGTGGATATTTCCCACGCGAACCCCGTTGCCCAATCGAGGCCCGATAACCGGCACCCGTGCGAGCACACCTTTCAGCTTTGTTGGATCAACACCCATGCCGCTAAGAATCTTGCGAACACCAGTTCGAACAGCGATCGGTAAACGACTTCGCGCCCGCCCAAACGCGCTGCTATGGACGGACACCTCGAGGACCTCATCATGATCGTTGGCAAAACGTTCTTTCCATGGATCACCACCAGGCGTCAAATCGAGACATTCAACACCTTCCTCGGCCAAGAGTTTGCCAAGCAACAGCATGTGCAATTTCCCGGGAGAGTGCTGGAAAAAAAATGGCGAATGGGAGGGCACGCCGAGGTAAGACCACCTTTGATCTAAGTAGTCGATATGTGCGGACACTACGGCACTGTCAACACGCAACATCGTCACATGCAGTGCGTCGGCCTGGCGCATCAGAGCGAGATGGAACGGTCGTTTCAACGGGTCTTCCAAAAACGGAGTGGATCGGTTGATGGCACCTTGTCGCAGGTCGTACTGCCAGATCACGTCGTCAATAGCCGATTCAAGTTCTTCTGGCGACGTCAAACGATCGAGGGTCACGTTGCCCACTCGTTTCAACCGGTTGAAACGACTTTTGTTCGACTTCTTGGACAATGACTTGGCGAGTGCGTCCGCATCGATTCGCATGAGTGGCCGCTGGTGTGACACTTGGGTCAACCGGGGACCGTAACCTGCCTTAACCAGGTGTTCGGCCGGCGCGCCGTGAGGCAAGTATCGAAACGTCAGTTCGGCGTGCGGAAATCGTGCTTCAAACACCCGCATGGCCTCAGTAATAAACGTCCCGTCATCAGACGGATCGGCCAACCACGATTGGTATTCAGCCTGGTAGGTACCGGCCACCGCCGGCGTGCCATCCTCTGACGAGATAGCCAGCGGCAACAGCCCGACGAGGCGCCTGCCCTGCCAACCGCAGATAAGATACGGTGAAAATTTCGGCTGGTAGATTTCATACCATGTAGCAACGAATTGTGGGCGTTGAAAACAGGTGGCCCAGACACATCGGTCGGCCAACGCGCTCCACGACGCGTGGAACTCTTCATCAACGACGTGAGCAGCATCGGCGGCCTTGACAACGAGCGGCGCCTCAGCCAACGGACCCTCGGAATAGTTGTTCGACATGTCCCTGTCGGATATGATCGGCCAATAACTTTGCCTCTTGAAAAAACAACTTCCACACCTGCCCTTCCGGATTTCGCCGGTGCGTGGTCACGGAAAAGTGGGCGACATAGAACACGAGGACTGCGACAGATTGCTCGACAGAGAGCCCAAGTTTTTCCGCGATTCGACGCATCTGCGCCCGCAACAGGTCGCTCGATACACCGTTGTTTTGCACTTCATCCATCCACGCGGGTTGCCCGGATAGAGCCCAGCCGTCTGCACACGTTCTGAGAAAGTGGAACACGTCGTACATCGGCACTTGTACACGACCGAACATCTCAAAGTCCAGAAACCACAGTTTCTTCCCCGCCTTCATCACATTGGCAGGCCACAGATCGCCATGTTGCAGTTGACGAGAAACTCCGTTGCCCGCGTCCAATGCATACCGCATCGTCTGTGCGTCGCTCTCCGGCAGGCCCATTTTGCAGAGATGTTCCAGAAGACCGGCCGCCTCTGCCACCAAATCAAGGTGGCATCCTAGAACGGAATCAGGCAAAGCAGTCGTAGATGTCCGGTTCAACTCGACCACACAATCGAGCGCGTGCCCCACGATGTTGGTCATACGACCATGCCGTGGGCCATCGAGCAACGCATTCAAAGGTTGGCCCGATAGAAATCGTGTGATTAAGACCCGGATCTTCTCTGATTGCGCCTGGTACGTCGGCGGTATGTAATGCTCGAGACCTGATGTATTGCGAAGCGCCAGCATACTTGTCGTCTCGTGCGCCAAACGTTCGTCGTGCAAGGATCGACATTTGCAGAAAAATTTTGGCGATCCCAACCTGTTCAGGACGACAACGTTGAAACCGCGGTTCCACACGAAGTCACCCGGAGTGTCTTGGACGGGAGGGATGAGCGCGACATTGTTCATCACAACAACGTCGTCCCACCGCACACGCCTACCGGTGGCCTGCCCAATGAGCGACAGTAGTTCCTGACTCATGGGTACGCCAAAAAAAAGAGCGACGGCTGAGTCAAATGGTGCGCGCCTGCCAACGCAACCGCAGCCCGCGCTTTCCCCCGGACACCACCCCATGCCCACGACTCAAAAAATGTCGCGGTGCGTTGTCTAGCAGGAATCATGGTATCGGGACGATCAAACGACTCGTACACGTACACCGGCCTAATCTCGGCAAAACCGGCACGTCGTAACGGCCTTGCCAGTCTGTGAGGTCTTCTCCGAGCGAGGTGCTTGACGGGAAGAAACACACAACCACCCAACCGCACCACGCGTCGTACTTCGGCAAGCAATTGCAATCCGCCAATGACCGTATTGGAGACCAGACCCTCACCGATCACGTCATCGAAGACAATGCAATCGAAAGACTGCGGTTCGAATGGAAGCGATAGGCCATTGTCACCCGTCAAAGAATGTACACGAATCTCTTCGAAGTGTTTTTCCAACCCCGCCTTTACGTGCGGCAGGTATTCCCCAACAACGAGCGCATCTCGCATGTTAGGTAGTTCGGCCAACCAGAGCCAATTGTTAATCGCAGTTCGCAAAGAGCTCTGGGCGATCAACTGGCATCGTCCTCAGCCAAACTTGCCATGGCGTCTTTGGGCGAACGTACCACCTCACGCAAGAATGTACGATCGGTTTGGGAGAGAATACCGACAAACCAGAGAACCACCGCGTATAAACCCACCAAACCGGTGCGGGCGGCAAGCGATAGAATGACGTTGTCTGTCGTTATGAGTAGCGAGACGGCGTAGGTGGCGCCAGCTAGGAGAACGACCCGCACGACAGGCGACCAGCGATACTCGATCCGCCAAAGCCTTTGCGAATAGATGTGAATCATGACCAAACGGACCGCAAATGCGATCACCGTCGCCCATGCGGCACCAAATCCAAAGTAGCGCGGAATCAAAAGCGCATAGGCAACGAACGCAACACCGGCGGCGACAAAGTTTGCCAACGTGACAAATTCAGTTTTTTCGCTGATGAGGATGCCAAGATCCAAAACTTTGGTCCACGAATACAATGCGTACGCGATCAAGATGACTGGAACAAGATCGGCGGCACTGTGAAATGCTGGATCGGCCATGATGACGAGTACGTCCTTCACATAGACTGCGATTCCCATAGCCACGGTCATCAACAGGATGTTGAAATACACAAACACCCGCGAGTAAATTTCGTTGCGGTCTTCACGCTTGGCCACTTCAAACCGAACTGGTTCCCACGCGGTCTGAAAAGGTAAGTATCCAATGGCCGTGAGTAAAAACCCAAACATGTAGGCCAGCCCGTAAATGCCAACTGCGGACGTACCGTCTTCATTTTGCAAAAAGAAGCGATCCCCGGACGTTAACATGACACCCGCAATTTGTGTCCCGATCATTGGGATGCCGAACCTGAGAAGATTGCGCGCGGCGGCGCCTGAAAAACGCAACCCGGCTACTCGGATCAACATGCCAACCAACACGAGGCCGATCACGACGTTCGCGACCAACGTCCCGATTAGAATACCCATCGCCCCCATTGAGAGGAAAACGACGAGTATGATGTTCATCGTGAGCTGAACACCCAGCTTTGCTGCGTTAATGGCAACGAAAGTGCCCGAACGTTTGATGAGTTGCAGATGGGAGGTCGGTACGATCAACAGGCTAGAAAAAGCGAAGCCAACGCCTCCGACGCGTATTAGATTCGCGTATTCCGTCGTTTTCCACACCAACTGCGACACCGGTTCGGCAAAGATCCACAGAATACCGGCGCAGGCGAAGTACAACACGGCCATCAAAACCAGCGCCGTTCCCAATACTTGGTGTTTTTCCCTATCCGTGTCTGCTTTGTGGTAATACCTGAAAATGCCTGTCGCGAGGCGAGATCCGGCGACAATCGACACAATCTCAAGGGTCACTCCAACCAGCTGGAGCAGACCGTAGTCGGTCGTCGTCATGAAGCGCGTGTAAATCGGAAGCATCATGAACGCGACGACCTTGTCCAGCATTATGCCGATGGCATACACAAAACCGTGCTTGCCCAAGCTCGCAAACCCGAAACGTTTCACTCTTGGTAGTACCGTATGGGTTAAAGTTTGGAGAAACTGGACAGCGGCCTCAGCCCTCACCCCGACGCCCAGCCGGCCGTACGTATACAATTTTCACGCCGCCGCTACGTCGATTCAGGGGTCGCTGGCAGCCGCCGGATATAAGCCGCGACCGCTGGCCCGCGCTTCTGGCGTGGCAAGCGCCAACCGGACTGTTGCGTGACTGCAACAGAAACAAATAACGCCCTGTCGGCCAGGTTGCCACCCGACTCAAAAAATTGCAGCGACAAAACAACGTCGCATCTAAGTCATTATGGCACCACAACTTAGGTATTTCGGTTCGGTGAAAACCAAAAGTGCCCAAGTTTTGCATAACAGTTGTGGGGATCACGCTACAGATGCAGGCACTACCAGCCGACAATCCCTGCCGAAACCGTTCGTTCGGCCGGACTGAGGAGACACACCATTTTATCACACGGCATTACCTGGCCCGAAGGAAAATCCTTCGCGTTTTCGGCCTTCGACGACACCGACCTCGAGACAATGGAGAATGCTCCCCAGGTGTATGCATTCCTCCGCGACATCGGGATTTTTACCACGAAATCCGTATGGCCGATCAAGGGCGCCAAAGAACCGCAGCTAGGAGGCACCACCTGCGAGGACGAGACATACGCGGCGTGGGCCCAGGACCTTCAATCACAGGGATTCGAGATCGGGCTCCACAACGTCACCTATCATACGTCGGACCGTCCGGACATCATTCGCGGTCTCGAGCGTTTCAAAGAGTTGTTTGGCCAGTACCCCCGGGTGCATGCAAATCACTTTGGCTGCGAGGAGGCGATGTATTGGGGGAAGGATCGCATGTCCGGGCTTCCTAAGGCTATCTATCGCGCCCTGAACGGCATCAAGGGGAAGAAGGACTACGGAGCCGGAGGTCATGTCGAAGACGGCCCGCTGTTTTGGGGGGACCACTGCAAAGAAAAGATCGACTACGTTCGGAATTTCACGTACGGCGACATGAACACCCTCAAGGCCTGCCCATACATGCCATACTTTGACCCTAAACGCCCATACGTGAACAACTGGTTTGCGTCATCCGAGGGAGCGTATGTCGAGTCTTACGTAAACACGATTTCTGAAAACAGTCAGGATCGGTTAGTGGACGAGGGTGGCGCATGCATCATGTACACGCACTTCGGGTTTAGCTTCTACAAAGATGGCCGTCTCGACTCACGATTCAAACGCCTGATGGAACGATTGAGCAAAAAGAACGGTTGGTTTGTGCCGGTATCGCAACTCTTGGATTACATTCGTACGACAAGGGGTCATCACGAGATCACAAACAGCGAACGGGCAAGACTTGAGAGACGCTGGCTGTTACAGAAGATACGAACTCGCGGTACGACTTGACATCTTTCTGATTCCATGACCAACGCGCAACAGAGCCTAACCAACCCCGACCCATCCGTCACAGGCCCCGGATTGTCAACGATGCGGGAAACGCAAATCCTCACATCGATCGCAGACATTGAGCTGGTGCAGGAGGAATGGGAGACCTTTCTCCGAGAGCGTGCGGGTGATCACAACCTCATGCAACATCCGGACATCTTCAAATACGATCTTCGGGAACACAGCGATCTGTACCAACCCATGATCGTCATCTTACGAAACGGCGGGCAAATTGAAGCCGTGGCACCGTGGTTTGTCCATCGGCTTCGTTTTCCGATTGAGATAGGGGTTTTCAAGCTGGTCCGATTCCCGCTGCGGCTTCTCAAGCTTGCCGGGGCCGATATGGCTTTGGAC
>JAZDDC010000061.1:0-10096 GCA_036679565.1 Gemmatimonadota bacterium | reverse complement strand
GGGTGTATGGCGGGCACTTGGATCTGATGGTCGGCGATGTTGGATATATCTCCGCTACCCTCGCTGGTTATGGCGACAATGCGTCCGCCCCGTGCCTTCACTTCCTGCATGTTGGAAAGAACCTTCTGATACAGATGATCATCCGGTGCAATGACGACGACCGGCATGTTCCGATCGATCAGCGCAATGGGACCGTGCTTCATCTCCGCCGCTGGGTAACCCTCGGCGTGGATGTAGCTGATTTCTTTCAGTTTGAGCGCGCCCTCGAGAGCAACGGGGAAGTTCAAACCACGCCCGAGATACAAGAAATTACTGGCGAGTGATAACTCGCGCGCGATCTGTTTGATCTGTGGCTCCAACGCGAGCGTCTTTTCGACGAGACGGGGAAGCTGAGTCATGGCATGAACGAGTTCCCGCCCTTTTTCGCGTGTGTACCCACGTTGACGGCCGAGGTACAGCGCGAGCAGAACCAAGGCCACGATCTGCGAGGTAAACGCCTTCGTCGATGCCACACCGATCTCGGGACCGGCATGCAGATAGATCCCGCCATCGGCTTCCCGTGCAATGGTACTGCCGACCACATTAACCAAGCCGACGACCTTTGAACCGGTAGCCTGCGCGGCTCGCATGGCTTCTAAGGTGTCCGCGGTTTCGCCGGACTGTGAGATGGCAATTGCCAACGTGCCCGGGACGCGCAACTGCGTGCGATATCGGTATTCGGACGCGTATTCGACTTCAACGGGACATCCGGCGAGCGCTTCGATGAGATATCGGCCCACCAAACCCGAGTGCCACGACGTTCCGCATGCGAGAATAACAACCCGTTGAATCCTCCCGGCGTCCTCAGGTGTGATCCCCAAACCGCCAAGGTGGACAGTGCCTTCGTCAAAGATCAGACGACCGCGTATCGTATTTTGAACCGTGCTGGGCTGCTCACAGATCTCCTTCAGCATGAAGTGGTCGTAACCGGCCAGCTCGATGGATTCGAGATCCCATTCAATATTGTTGACTTCGCGGTCCTGCACCTGCGCCTGCGCATCAAGGACCTGATACCCATCGGCATCCAAGACCGCCAGGTCACCGTCGTTGAGGTAAACCACCGAGCGCGTGTGGGCCAACAGGGCCGATGCATCGGACGCTACGAAATGTTCCCCGTTGCCAATACCAAGCAAGACAGGGGAGCCACGTCTCGCGACCACCAGTTTTCCGGGTTCCTTCGACGACATGACGACCAAACCAAAGGTTCCGTCAACATTGACCAGAGCCTTGCGCACCCGTTCTTCCAACGTGTCTCCGGCGGTCTCTTCAATGAGATGGGCCAATACTTCGGTGTCGGTTTCGGTACCGAACTCATGACCAGCTTTTCGTAAACCCTCGCGGAGCGAATCGGCGTTTTCGATAATGCCATTGTGGACCAACGCCAATTCACCGGTGCAATCGACATGGGGATGTGCATTGGTGGTATTGGGGGCGCCATGGGTCGCCCAGCGTGTGTGTGCGATGCCGCTGGTACCGGCCACACCGTCTGGCCCCATCAACTCAACCAGCCGATGGACCCGTCCGGCCAGCTTTTGGACTTGAACACCCGAGCCGTTTTGAATCGCGACTCCGGCAGAGTCATAACCGCGGTATTCGAGACGTTTTAGACCTTCGACCAGAATGGATGCCGCCTGCCGCCTGCCAGCATACCCTACGATTCCGCACATTTGCCTTACCTATCCCGTGAACTGTGACCTGCTAGTTTGCGAAAACAAATTTTGACTGGTTGCAACCAACGCGCCCGCACCCAATGAACCAAGGCACCTAATTCAATTTCGAGACCTACAGACCGGTAATCGATGTTGTAGGCTTAAACCATTTCAGAGCAACAGATTACGAATTCACTACTGCGTTGCTGAACATCGGGCTCAACACTGTTTTCCAGCCACACGTTGCGTGACCGCGACACTATCCCAAATCACGAGTCTCTACCCTTCACCGTGTTGGCGTTCCACGCATGTTCTAGACGGCAGTGCACGAGACTTGCACATGCGATGATCTCGAAATCGATGAAACGGTATCGGAACGATGCGACCAACACAGGAAGCGGCGATATGAGGTCTCCGCGCGAGCAGGGCGGACCTTCTGCGCAGCACAACCAAACACCCCGCCCGCCACTCGTCCTTATCGTAAACGACCAAGAATGGTCGACCCGATCTCTCGAAAGCATCCTCTGGCCCAACGGTTACGCGGTGCTGCGGGCCTATACTGGCATTAAGGCACTGGAACGCGCGCGATCCGCCCAACCGGACCTCATTATCATCGACTCGAACCTGTCAGACGTTGATTCGTGCGAGTTGTGCGTCCAGTTGCGTCACAGCCTGACGCTCCGCGATAGCACGCCAATTCTCATGACATCACCGGTTCGCCCGTCCCGGGCGACACGCCTGGCGGCACTCCGTGCGGGCGCCTGGGACTTCATCAGCTACCCGCTGGATGCGGAAGAACTCCTGCTAAAGTTGGGTGGCTTCGTTCGGGCAAAATTGGATGCGGATCGAGCCCGTGACGGCGCATTGCTCGATACACGTACCGGCCTCTACAACATCCGCGGCCTGGAACGGCGGGCGCGCGAACTAGGCTCGCACGCATTTCGTCATCACTGGCCGGTGGCGTGCGTCGTGGTGAGCCCAGACCCGCTATCAGACGATGTGGCCAACGGTGCAGAGCGCGTCGCCACGGCGTGTAAACGCGTGCTGCGGACGTCAGACGCTGTTGCCCGTGTCAGCGACTCAGAATTTGTAGTCATCGCGCCCGGAACAGACGCACCTGGTGCCATACGGTTGGCGGAGCGTTTGTCTAATGCAGTGGGCGAAAAAAATGGGCTTCGTGCCGGTTACCAAGCGGTGTCGGACTACCACGAGCACCCAATTGAACTCATGGACATGGTCGCGCACGCGACAGACGCCTTACACGCAGGCAGAGCCGATCAGGGCCCGGGGCATCACTGGATCCGCATGTTCGACACAAAGAGAAACTAGGTTACTCCTCGTTTGAATCGACCGCCTGGCCGATTCCCGCACCGCCACCCTCCACGGCCTTCACGACCGCTTCCTCTTCAAACTCAAAATCATCCTCGTCAGTCGCTTCGTAACCGGGTAGGTGATAGGAATACGAACCGTAGTAATATCCCAACGCGCCGTCCGAGCGAACGTCGTTCAACACGGCTCCGACCACGGTGATTGGCAGTTTGTTGAGCACACCAAGCTTCGCGCTAGCCATTTCCCGATCCGTGATGCCGGTGCGGAGCACGAGCATCAGCTTGCCGGTCAATGTACCCAGTGCAAACGGATCAATGCCCGCACCCATGGGCGGGCTATCGAGCAGTATCACGTCATAACTGGACCGAGCAGCCGTGAGCAGTTGGCTCATGGCCGTGGAACCCAACAGTTCCGGTGCGGAGTGCGTTCTCGTGCCACAGGCCACAAAGGATAGGTTGTCGAACTCTGTGTGCTGAATGACAGTGTCCCTGTTTTCGCGGCCAGAAAGCGCCTCCGTCAACCCGGGCTTACGTGGCACGCCAAAGAGTCGGTGCAACTGACCGCGTCTCACGTCGGCGTCGATCAAAAGGGTGCGTTGGCCGGCATCCGCAAATGCCAACGCCAGGTTGGACGACACGAACGACTTCCCATCTCCACTGCCCGGGCTGGTAATTGTCAGCATGAGTGGACCCTGAGTTGGGTCCGCATGCATCAAGTTCAGTCTAATGCCACGCAGCGCCTCAATGACATGATCCATGTCTGCGTCTCGGAGCCCGCGACGGCCACCGGGAACTTTGGGAATGGCGCCCAAGATATTGAGACCCAAATCCTGCGTCACTTGATCCGGATACCGCACGCGACGGTCCAGGCGATCAAGCAGCACCGCCACCAATATCCCAAGCGCGAGACTTGCCACGAGAGATCCCAGAATGACGATCGGTCCGAGATTCGCTTCGGCAAACTGTGGGACAACGGCGCGGTCGAACGGGCGCACATCGGGGATGGCCTGGACCTCTGCCAAACGGGCCGCCTGCACTTTTTGCTCAATCGAGCGATACAGTTGATCGGCGATGTCACGATCCCGCTCCAGCCGTTGACCCTCAATTACCCGGGGTGGAATCTGCCGGAGTTCCGCCGACGACGCATTAATCTGCGATTGGATCACCGACTCTCGATTGGCCAGCTCAAAGACCAACCCACGCAACCCCGCGGGAATCGTTTGGCCCTCGAGCCCATCGATTTCAGCCGTCAAGAGAACCACCGACGGGTGGTCCGCTGTATACCGATTCAACAACGCCCGCCGTTGCGCCTTTTGGTTGACCAATGTCTCGAGGAGCTGTGTCAACTCCGTCGAGCTTTGTACGGCCGAAATCACTTCGACCGCGTCGGTGGAAATCACCGACCCGGCGGCAGCATCCAGTGCCTGTTGAATGGCCCCGCGGTCTCGCGCCTTCTGCCGCCGCTCCACGTTAAGCTGGACGAAGTCCGCCATTAACGCTTGTCCTGTGTTGCCCTCTCCTGTCGCTGGATTCGATGGCAAGGCTATCGTTCTGACTTGATGCCGCTGGAGAGCCCCTTCAGCAATTCTCAGGTTACGATCAGCCGTGGCTCGTTGTGTTTCAAGCACGTTGGTGAGGATGACAAGTTGTTCTTTTTTGAGCGAGGCGGCCAATTCGACAAAACGATCCACAATGCCGTTGAGCTGGGTCGTGATGCGAGTCGGGCTGGTGCCACTCATGGCAACATCCAGGAAGTTGCCCGATCGATCAACGATGTTAGCCTGCAACCGACCGCCTAAGAACAAGGCCGCCTGGGAGGGTGTTGTAACAAAAAACTTTACTTCGCTTCCGGGCTCAAAAAGAGATTTATCCGGGTGCCATGAGAGGCCAACCGGCTCACCGATAGGCTCGCCGAGCAACCCCACCTGCTCCCATTCCGTATCGAGACTTTGCAGGGTGAACCGATCGCCACTCTCATCAACGAGTAACCGATACTCCCCCGGCCGGATCGAGTCCCCCAAAGTGAGGTTCGCAATTCTCAGCGAATCAGCTGGGTTCGTAACACTGAGGTAAAGACGGTGTTGTAACACGACGTAACGGAGCACTTCACGCGACCGCAGCAGTGGTATCCAGGCATACGTATCCACAAGCGTTTCTTGTCCGGCCACGGCGGCGCCTGAAATGGAACCCGCCGATGACGCCGCAATCCAAACCTTGGCTTCCGTTCTATACGTTGGACTAAAGAACCGAGAGGCAACGGCGCCAATGCCGGTGCCAATGACGGTAATGGCGACCACGAGGTATTTGTACCGCATGATGGCGGACAAATACCGGTGCCAGTCAAAACCGGGTTCGTGCTCTTCGCCAAATCCGTCAAAAGCCGTGGGGAGCGGAGCGCCACCCAGCGTTGGAAGCCCGCTCTGCGGGCGTGTTAGGGCGCCGTAGTCAATTGGCGTCGGCAAGTCGCTAGACATGTAACTCGTACACCAGCGTTGGAAGCCCGCTCTGCGGGCGTGTTAGGGCGCCGTAGTCAATTGGCGTCGGCAAGTCGCTAGACATGTAACTCGTACACCTCGAAACACCGTGTTTTGGTTGAACCTGAACATATTACGAAACTTCCGCATTTGGAATTTTCGACTGCTGTTCTCCGACTGGCCTGCGTGAAGCAAGAATTAGGCTTACCGTAGCCCCGCATAGAGCATCGGCACGTTGGAGCAAAAGGGCCACCGGAAAAGTGACAAAATGGCGCCGTCACTACGACGTTGAAGCGTTGTGTTGCGTCAACGCAACACTTATTTCGCAATCGCCATCAAGTGTCGCAAATCGCCAACAACACCCTAGTCGCGGGGGCTCCGATTCGAGTGTCGCCCTGCCGAAACATAGGCGTAGCGCCTATTTGTGCGGCACCTCCGAAACGGTCCGATCTCTGCAACATGCGGGACGACTTTGGTTCGTCCTCCGCAACAAACCCTGGCTGGAGGTCGGCCGCGCTTTGTAAATGATCATAGATCGGTACTGATACCCGAAGAGGTCACAGATGTCAGTTGCAGCAACCGGCGATTCCATGAGAGCCACCAACGCACGAGCACGCAGTGAAGCTAATCTCGCCGAACAACTCCCGATTCCAGCGGAAGCAAGATCGGCAATACGAATTCTGGTGGTGGACGATGAGAGAACCCTCAGGGAAAGCTGTGCGAGCTTTCTCGAAGCCGAGGGATACGCCGTGTCGGTTTGCGGCAAAGGGGACGAGGCAAAGCGAATCCTCAAAACCCAACCGTTCGATGTCGTCCTGCTCGACCTTTATATGGGGCGTGTCTCGGGGATGGAACTCCTCCAGATTTGCCTCGAGGCCCACCCGGCGACACTAGCCATCGTCATGACTGGCAATCCGACCATCACGTCAAGTATCGAGGCATTGCGTTCAGGCGCGTGGGATTACCTGCCAAAGCCGTTTTCAGCCACCCATCTTCAAATCCTCATCGGACGTGCTGCACACACCGTTCTGGTTGGCAGAGAGAGCCACGAGCTGGAGCAGGAGCTTCAGAAGAAGCACCAAAGCCATAGCGACAAACTCTCCATCCTCGGTAGTTCTCCTGTTTTTCAACGAACCATCGAGCTGGCGCGCAAGGTCGCAGCGACTGACGCCTCGGTCTTCATCACAGGCGAAAGCGGCACGGGCAAGGAGTTGATTGCCCAGTTCATCCATCACTACAGCCGGCGAAGTAGTCGCTCGCTCGTGGCGGTGAACTGCGCCGCCCTGCCAGAGGCGCTGTTAGAATCCGAGATGTTCGGCCACCGCAAGGGGGCCTTCACCGGTGCGGTGCGCGACAAACCCGGTTTGCTCGAGACCGCAAACGGCGGATCGCTGTTTCTCGACGAACTCACGGAGATGTCAAAGCCAATCCAGGCCAAATTGCTGCGGGTGATTCAGGATGGCGTGGTGAGGCGCGTAGGCTCGGAGACTGTCGATGCCGTGGTCAACGTGCGGTTCATTGCGGCAACGAATCGGGACCCGGAACTCGCCACCGAATCCGGTGAACTCCGCGAAGACCTGTACTATAGACTCCGCGTCTTTCCAATTCGCATGCCATCGCTCAGGGATAGGAAAGACGATATTCCCTTGTTGGCTAACCACTTCCTCAGGTATTATTGGAATCGACACAAAGGGGATTTGGGCGAGGTCCCGATCCTCACGGACGAGGCCATACGGGCCCTCCAAGGACATACTTGGCGCGGCAACGTACGGGAACTGCAAAACGTGGTGGAGCATGCCGTGGTCTTGCTCGATCCCGGAACGAAGATCGGGCCATCACAGATTCCGTTTATTGGCTCAGAAGAGACCGCACCAGAGCCAGCAATCGTCCAGTCGAACGAGTTATATAAGGAAGCGTACCACGCTGCTCGGGAAAGAACGATCGCCGACTTCGAACAACGCTACTTGAAGACGTTGATCAACAGGGCCTCGGGAAATATGTCAAAGGCCGCCCGGTTGGCGGGAGTTGACCGCACAACGCTGTATCGCTTGATGGAGAAGCACGGGCTCCAGCGGGAGACCATCATGGTAAATTCGGAGTAGATGCTGAATCCGATCGAGACGGAAACCGAGCGTAGAAAACCGAAAGCTCGCCCTCAAACCGATCCGCCCGGCCTCCGGACGGACGGTTTCTCGTTTGATGCCATTCCCGACGAGGGGATGCAACGAGCGGCTGAGGCAGTTTGGTCGACCTGGTCAAACGAACGCGGGGATGCGGTGGACGCCGAAGAGGCTCACACGATTTTGGTTCGTGTCGGCACCTTCGTCGCGGACGCCCTGTCCGGCCAAGTCGTACCGGTCTCACCGCTGCCCGGCTCTATCCTGGCCGGTCGATTTCTCGAACTTCTCCGAAGTCAAATACTCGACCAGTGGTCAGACGCCATTGAACCGCAAAGGGACTTGCTGGAGGTGATGAGGGCCCACGAAGCGGTCCGCAACGCCATCGAGCCGGATTGGTCCGGGTATTTTTCCTCGCGATTGACGGGCCCGGACGGGTTAGACCTCGTTGTCCAGCTTGCCCACGACCTGAGATCGCCACTCACGTCAATCCTCTTTCTGGCCGAAACGCTCCAACGCGGTCAAAGCGGTGATGTCAACGAAGTGCAACATCGTCAACTCGGGCTGGTGTACGGCGCCGCGTTGGGTCTGAGTTCCATTGCCAGCGACGTCATCGAACTTGCGCGCGGCGGCGATAGACTTGTTGACGACAAGCCCACTGCTTTTTCTGTCGGCGAAGTGCTCGAATCGGTTCAAGACATTGTCCGGCCCATCGCGGCGGAAAAGGGTCTGACGATCAGCATCGTCCCGCCATCGTCCGATATCCGGCTTGGGCACCCATTGGCGCTCAGCAGGGTATTGTTAAACCTGACGACAAATGCCTTGAAGTTTACCGACGAGGGATTCGTGGAGCTGGGTGTGAAGGCGGCCGGCATGACAAAGGCGGAGTTCTCGGTGCGGGACAGCGGGGACGGTATCAATCCCGCCGCCATGGACAGCCTTTACCAACCGTTCCGACGCGCACACGGTCGCGATGGTTATTGCTTTTCGGGAACGGGACTCGGATTGGCCATCTGCCGACGCTTGGTGGCAGCCATGGGTTCAGAACTTCAACTGGAAACGCGCCCCGATTGGGGGACGCGCTTCTTCTTCACACTCGACCTTCCACCAGTTTCGTCGTAACTCGGCACCGCGTTGTACTTTTTTGGCACATCGCTGTTAAGTTGGAGAGTATCTACCGTTTTGTACGGTTTTAGAAACTTTCCAGCAAATGTCCGGTCGGGATGCGTTCTCCTCTGTCGCAACAGCTCAACACAGTAATCCCTTTGGCAACGACCGCCACGGCGGGCGTCGGCCCTTCGAGGGGCAGTAAATCCTTACTAGTCAAGACCTTAGACAACGTCGAGCCTGCGGGGAAAGGTGCGCACGTGTCTTGCTCTCCTGCCAAGCGAACCGACCGGCCGCCAAAAATGGAAGAGCGCCGACAATCAAAACCGATGACTAAGGTAGGCGTAGTGTCAGGACTTGCTAATGATTCGCTCGTGCTGCGGCACGGGCACGTACGAGGTGCTAAGGTCAGATTGCTGCAAAAGGTCGCTGAACCTAAAAGCGATTGGCCTAGAAGAATATTGAGTTTTGTCGTGGCCGTCATTGGCCTCGTTTTCACCGCCCCGCTGATGCTGGTGCTGGCGGCTTTGATAAAGATCACGTCTCCGGGCCCCATCTTTTTCACACAGACACGTGTCGGCCTCGACCGCCGCAGAGGCGAACGTCGACAAGGCCAATCACCAAGCGACTGCCGTCGCCAAAGTGATGTGGGTGGGAAACCTTTCAAGATCTACAAGTTCCGTACGATGCAGGTACAACAGGTCAGCGAAGGATCTGAGTTGTGGGCCAGCGCAGACGATCCACGCATCACATCCATCGGCCACACGCTCCGGAAATTTCGCCTGGACGAGATTCCGCAGCTTATCAATGTGCTGAAGGGCGAGATGAACATCGTCGGACCAAGACCCGAGCAACCCAAGATCTTTGCAGAGTTGAGAACCCGTATCCATGGTTACTCCACACGCCAACGGGCTCGACCCGGGATCACCGGATGGGCGCAAATCAACCAGCATTATGACCAGGACCTACGCGATGTGCGCCGCAAAGTCACCTACGATGTCGAATACGTGAGTCGGCAATCAATCGTCGAGGATCTGAAGATCATGCTGCACACGCTACCGGTCATGCTGTTCAAGAAGGGCTCCCGGTAACCCGCGTCACCTCCCCGATAAACGCCAGTCAGTAGCATCTGACTGGCGTTTTCATTTTCACACCCCGCCAACCGACACTTTTTAGAACGGCACGAATCTTGTCGTTATTTGCTGCAGTACGCTCACAATTACTCAGATCTAACAACAACTCAGGCTGACCCGGGCCGGGTTACGGAGATTTTCGATGCGGATGTGGAGACGTTTTAGACCCTGGTTTCTCGCTCTTGTTACGCCTGTCATCCTCACGTGCGGCGATGGCATGGTTGAACCAGCCACCATTGTCTCGATTTC
>JAZDDC010000609.1:0-2119 GCA_036679565.1 Gemmatimonadota bacterium | reverse complement strand
GTTTACGCCGGGCCGAAGTATGTGACACCGCGACCGCCCGTTCAAGCACACTTCACACCGTCAGGTGTGGATTCGTCAATCATGCGAAAATAATGAAAGTTTACATCAAATCTTCGCCACGAAATCCACAAAAACCACGAAATTGCTTTTCGAGGTGGTTATGATGGCAACCACCCGGCGAATCATCCTTGTGGGCTTGTCTTTGTGGAGATATCGCGTGATGTGGCCTGCATTGCTCTTGATGGCGTGCAGCCCAAAGTATTATGCCCCAAATACCCAATATCCCCTTGTTACGCGCACAGACCGATGCCACTATCAGTTTGGCCGCAGGGGAGGGACGAGCCGAAGTTCAGGTCTCGTACGCCTTCACAAACGAACTCGGCGTTTTGTTCGGCGGCGCGTTTTATCGGCCGGAAGATGACGAAGATGGTGACGGAGGTACCGGGAACTTTGCCGAGGGGGGCGTCGGTTACTTTGCGTCGATCGGGTCGCCTTGGACATTTGAGGCGTACGGCCTGCTCGGTGTTGGTGATTTAGAGAACCACTTTCCATCGACTGTGTCGTCGAATCCAGGTACCACCGGTACAATCGAGAGTGGTGTTCTGCGTGTGGGTGTGCAATCCGCATTTAGCATCAGGTTGCGGTACGTCGAGGCCGCGTTTTCTGTCCGCGTCATGTCCTTGAATTATAGGAATGTATCGGGAAGTCTCATCTTTGCGGGCGAGGACCAGGTGTCGTTGCTCCGGCAAAACTCTTCGTATGTGCTTTTGGAACCGGCGCTCACGCTGAGAGCGGGAGCAGAATTTCTCAAAATGCAACTTCAAACTGGATTGAGTGCGAACCTGACGGATTCGGATTTCGATCAAGACACGGGCCATCTCACTGTTGGTATCGTCTATTATCCGTCCCGGCATTTCCGGCCGCGCAACTAGCGTCGGAGTTTTTTCTCCGTCCCCCAACACGCCAGAAAAGCGGTGATGAAATCGTGTTCTTGCGCTGGCTCGACTGCAAGACGCGACAATGCCATCGCGGTGGACAGCGCAATGTGATACGGCGCTGCCCGCGTCGTGATTGAACGCCGGTAAGCGGGATGTGATTCGTTGATCCAAACCGTTGACTCGATCAGTCGAGCCAGCTCCGGATCACTGGGACGTTCTTGGAACCTAATGTTCAACCGGTATTTCGTCGGACGTGTAGGGCCTTTGGTGGCAGGGCGCGGGGCGGTGATGGCTGGTGGTTCCGGTTCGCGAATCTGTTCCGGTGTGGAAGTCGGCGGTTCAGTGTCCGCACGGGTCCGGTCCGGCGCATCATCGGGTGCCGCTTCTGGTCCTCCAACCGGAAGACGGTGGGTGGCGTCTTCGTTCGCGATGCCAATGGGCAACCGTCGCTGGCCACCGGTTCGTCGTTCCACCAATGTCGCGAGGAGCGGAAACTCATCCGCGAGATCGATGAGCACTTTTTCGAGATCTCGTTCAACCGGGCGTGCGGCTCTTCGTTGATCGCGTTCGCGTTGGTCTCGACTGGCTCCCCATTCGGCCAATTGATTTGACACGGCTTCCTGGATCGCTTTGCGATAGGCCAGGTAGGTCGCGCCGTGGGATCCCGAACGAATGAAATCCGCTTTGTTCAATGTTAGACATTCGGACAATGCGGGTGCTTCGATCACCCCACCGATCGTCGTTGGATCTGCGGGTGTGATGCCGAGCCAATCCCATCCGCGTTTGATCACTTTACCGAACGTGCTGACGGCCATTCCCTGTTGATGTTCCGGCAAGCTCGGTGCACGGATCATGTATCCAGAGGCGGAGGGCTTTCGCTTGCGGGGCAAACGCACGGCAATCGCCGCGATATCCCCCGGAATGACGGTTCGCGTCAGCTCGTCGTCATCCACCTCGAACCGGACGGCATGAGCGTATTGCGTTGACAGGATAGAGTCGAACGTTGGATCAAAGAGCGGCAGGAACTGTCCGGCCAGTACTCGCCGGATGAAATCGGAATCCACGAGCGGTGAAAGGCCGTGTTGGACCTTCAATCGGACAGCGGTTCCGTGAGCGGCAACCAGCCCCGCAGGTTCTGTCCATTTCCACGGTGCACGCCGCTTTGACGAGAGACGCCAAGT
>JAZDDC010000608.1:0-2368 GCA_036679565.1 Gemmatimonadota bacterium | reverse complement strand
TCGGTTCGGTTGTCACACGAGGATAACTTCGCTCGTGTTCCGGAACTGCGTCTGGTGTGGCCGTCGGTACCAACATACCACAACGACTCGTATGCGTTGGGAATCTTGGCCGATCTGTTGACCGACGGCAAACAGACGCCGTTCTACAAAGTAATCGTCGAAGAAGAGGAAGTTGCCCCGTCCGTCGTAGGTTTCAGCGGACACGCCGAGTTGGCCGGTGAGTTCAACCTGCGTATTCGAACGTACGCGGACGTCGATCTGGATTCCGCGCTGGCCGCAGTCAACAAGGCTTTTACACGATTCGAGGAGGGGATCCCCGCGTCGGAACTCGAGCGGGTCAAGGCTCAATACGAGACACAGTTTTACGGCGGGTTGTCGAGCGTGATAGGCAAAGCCTTCCAGTTGGCGCGATACAACCTCTTTGCGCCGACTCCCGGATACTTCAAGGAGGATCTGGAGCGCACACTCGCGGTGACCGCAGAGGATGTCATGCGCGTGTACGAGCGGTACATCCAAGACCAGCCGCGCGTGGCGACGAGCTTCGTCCCGCAAGGTATGAGCGAACTTGCCCTCAGTGATTCCCGCGTGGCCGACGTCGTTGTCGAACCGATTATCCTTGGCGTTGAAACCTCGTTCACCGTGGAGCGGGGCACCGCGATAACGGATGCGTCTGGATCGTTTGACCGATCAGTTGAGCCAGCGTTCGGTGAGCCGCCCGCGCTTTCGGCACCGGTGGTGAGGGGAGATACGCTCATCAATGGTGTGAAGGTGTTTGCCATCGAAGACCGCGAGCTGCCTATCGTCCAGTTCGAGATCCGTCTACGTGGCGGACATTTGCTGGACGACCCGGCAAGGCCAGGTGTTGCCAATCTGTTGGCGCGGACGATGACTGAGGGAACCGCTAGCAAGACACCGGACGAGCTAGAACAGGCCATCGACCTATTGGGCGCCAACGTCACCGTTACCTCGGACGCCGAGTCGTTCGTCATTCGCGGAACGACGTTGGCTCGCAACTACGTCCCTACAATGAATCTCGTCGAAGAGATTCTTCTCGAGCCACGGTGGGATGAAGAACGCTTCGCTTTGGCAAAGCAGGCTGTGCGTAACACGCTGCGACAGCGTTCTGCCAACCCTAACGCGTTGGCGAACGACGTATTCCGCAAGCTAGTATATGGTGACCATGTGCTGGCACAGAATTCGTTAGGCCATATAGACATCATCGACGGGATCACAATCTCCGATCTGCAAGCGTACTATGAAAATGCACTGGTTCCGGGGGTTGCCGCGTTCCATGCAGCGGGTGCCGTAAATTTCGACGAGGTCACGGCGGCACTCACGGGTATCGCCGAACGGTGGAACGCGGCTGATATCTCGTTCCCCGAACCGCCAAACCGGGGCGATCGCCACGCCGGGTTGTATTTCCTTGACGTGCCTAATGCCTCGCAGTCCGTTGTGATAATCGGCCAACTTGCATTGGCTGAATCCGATCCCGACTTCTATCCGGCCACCGTCATGAACTTCCGATTGGGAGGCGGCGGATTTGCGTCCGATCTCACGCAAGTGCTACGAGAGGGCAAGGGGTACACCTACGGTATCCGATCGACGTTCGTAGGTACAGAATTCCCTGGCCCCTTTTTGATCACGTCAGGTGTACGATCGAATGTTACACTCGAGTCGTTGGAACTCATCAAGGACATAGTCGAACGCCACGGACCTGGGTTCGACGACGACGATCTTGCGGCTACGAAGGATTTTCTCATCAAGAACAACGCGCGCGCCTTTGAGACACTCGGGGCAAAACTAGGCCTGTTGGCCGACATGACTTCGTACGGATTTCCCAATGATTACGTATTGCAACGTGAGACGATCGTACGGGACATGAACATCGAGCGCATCAGGGAGCTGGCCGAGCAATATCTCGATCCTTCGAACATGGTTTGGCTCGTTGTGGGAGATGCGCAAACTCAACAAGATCGTCTGCGGTCGCTCGGTCTTGGCGACCCGATTGCGGTCGATCGAGATGGCCGCCGCAGGGGCGCTACATAGGCAAGTATCGGGTGTCGATAAACGTGTTAGTCGTAGGCGGCGGCTTGAGCGGGTTGGCAGCCACCTGGCAACTGCACCGGCACGGCATTGATGTCTTGCTGGTGGAAGGAAGAGCGCGCCTGGGCGGCCGCGTTTTGACGATTCCGCATGGAGACGGATTTTTTGACATGGGCCCTTCATGGGTTTGGCGTGGGCAACCGTATGTGACGGGCGTGTTGAATCACTTCGGTATTTCGACGTACGAACAGTTCTGCGACGGAGACCTGTTGCACCAGGAACCCAACGGTACGATTCGTCGCGATGCAACGCTGAAGCCGATGCA
>JAZDDC010000607.1:0-4142 GCA_036679565.1 Gemmatimonadota bacterium | reverse complement strand
ACTTATCACCAACATGACGCAACAACCGCTCGAGATTATCGTGAACTACGGGCTCTCCGGATCGCTGTCTTGTGATTGTACGGTGATGCCTGGAATGACACGGGCCATGGTAGGTTATTATCCGCTCTATCAAAATAGTACCGTGCGTGTTCAGGCATCGGACGGTCGATGGGCCATGTTCCGCGACATCGGAGGGGACATTGACAGGAGCACCGGTGCGGTCAGCCTTCGTTTTGAAGAATCAAATTTGAACGCCCCACAATGAACGGGCCCGTCATTGTGTTCGAGCGGTTGTTTGGGGACGCGCGTGTTCCTGTGCGTGCCACAAAAGAATCAGCCGGTCACGATTTGTTTACCTATTTGAAGGGCAGGGAGGTGTCGGTCTGTTCCGTAGCCGGCCACTCCGAGCGGCGACGGTGCGGTGCCGCCGACGATGCCGGGTTGGTGCTGCGGGCCGGGGAGGTTGCCTTGTTACCGTTGGGTTTCAAGGCCATCCTTCCCAGTGGTTTCGAAGCGCAAATCCGGATGCGTTCGTCGTGGGCGTTCAATCGTGGACTGACGCTCCCAAACGCGCCCGGGACGATCGATGCGGACTACCCTGAGAGCGGGCGCACCGGGCGAAACCGTGATTCGGCACGGCGATAGAGTGGCTCAGGCCGTTGTGGCGCGTTATGCCGCTCCGCTGTGGCAAGAGGGCAGTGTTGTACCGGTGAGCGATCGTGTCGGTGGTTTCGGAAGTACCGGTTGATGAGGGTACGGCGCAGAGCGCATGCGTCTCATATTACATGTGGGTGAGCTGGGGGGGGACATGTCCCGCATACTGATTATTGACGACGACTCAGGCTTACGACGGGCGTTGAGGAAGACACTCGAAACGGCCGGGTACGACGTGGCCGAAGCCAATAGTAGCCAACGTGGGCTTGAGGCCTATCGGACGTCCAAGCCAGACTTGGTGCTGACGGATGTGTACATGCCGGAGGGCGATGGTTTGGAGGGTACGATACGCATGTTGTCGGAGTTTCCCAACGCACGGGTGATTGTCATGTCCGGTGGTGGATGGGCTCGAACCGAAGCCATCTTATCGGATGCCGAGAAACTTGGCGCCGTTGGGACCATCTCAAAGCCGTTCACCATCGAGGAAGTCGTGGATACCGTTCGGCGGGCGTTGGGGGGCAATGATGAGTGAACTGACGCATCGCGGCCGCATCGTTCGGGCCACGATGCGGACAAAGGCGTCCGGTGGTCGGGTGTGGGACGCTTGGACCAACCCCGAGTATTTGGCGCAATGGTTTCCGGATCGCGCCGAAGGCCAGGCCGAGGTGGGTCAAACGATGACATGGAAGTTTGACCGCTTCGATATGGAAGTGAATCACAAGGTGCTGTTCGCCGAAAAAGGCGAACGGTTGGTGTTGGGCCCTGAATCGCCCGCCTCTCCCATCATGGTGGAAATCACGATCGAAGAGGTTCCGGGCGAAACTGTTGTGCGTGTGACCAATTCTGGCCTGAGTGATGACTCAGGTCACCGAGATGAAATCGCCGGTATTGAGTCCGGTTGGCAAATGACGTTGGGTGTGCTGAAGTATTATGTCGAAAATCATTTCGGGAAAACGCGCAAGAGTTTCTTCGCCGTTCGTGAGGCTAATTTTGAATACGAAAACCTGGCCCCATTTTATAGCGACGGTTTTAAGTTGGCCCAATGGCTGACCAACGAGGGCGCTGTGATCAACGGTAAGCCGTCCGTACGACTGGTGCTCCGTGATGGCCGTACAATCAGCGGGGCAGTCCTCACCGAGACGCCACGTGAAATTGCATTGTCCTGGGAAGAGATCAATGGAGTCATTGAGTTGAAAGCCATTTCCCTGGACGAAGGACGACGGGCGGTGTGCATACGGGGTTGTGGTTGGGGGCTCAGTACCGAGGAAGCCCGTGTCATTGAATCATCAATGGACGGCGCGCTCGGCCGGCTGGTTGCCGCGCTGGCTGATTAAGACGTTCTTTCCGCGTTTCATCACACGGTCGTATCGATGGTTTTCCCCACCATGGGCGTGGCGACAAATTGTTCCTCACCTTCAGCTTTGTCCTGCCCCGCGCTCAACTGGTCGGTTAGCAGGTCGCGTTTGGCTTGTGCGGCTGTTTGCTGGGCCTGTGCGGCGACCGCGCGATCCTGACCAGACGGTTCAGCCGGTGCAAGTGCCGCTCGGGCGATGATGCCCATCTTTTGGATGGTCGCTTCAGGGTTGCCTGGAACCGACGATGCATCAATAGAGACTTCACCACCGACCGCGTACCGATTCCCGTCCGGCCCCGCTTGATAATCGTACGAGACGGATCCGCCGTGTTGTCCGGCTGCCGCCTTGTGCGCCATCTCGTGTCCACGCACCTCACGGTCACGTGTTTTCAACTCGGCAACTTGCTGTTGTTCTTTTTCCGTCAGGTTCCGGCCGGGACTTGGGGATGCCTTGTTTGCCTTGTCATCCTCTCCGGTTGCGGTCGATCTTGACACCGTGTCGTCCAACGGCGCGTTTGGTTGTTGGGCATGGTCATTGCCGTGCCCTGGTGAGCGTACCGAGGAGGTAGATTCCGCCACAACTCGACCGGGCGGTCGAACAAAACCGAATGCGATGTTAGATCCGATGGCTTGTAGCATGGACCGGTCCCCCTATCCAAAGTACACGAATCCGTTATCGGCAGCTTAACGAATCCCTTGAGGCCTAGTAAATGTGTCCGCGAGATGATGCTTGCCGTTGATGCATAAATTGGTCACGTGTTCCTTCAAGGAATCACGCGGCCATTTGTACCCAAGGGCGCTGGCGGAAACGTGAACAAACCGAACCTGTCAACCGAATTTGCAAACGTTTTTGGCAACCAGCCGGAGTGGCTCATTCGCGCACCCGGTCGTGTGAACCTGATTGGCGATCACACCGACTACAACGACCTGCCGGTTTTCCCAATGGCCATTCAACGATGTGTCACGATTGTGGGCCGTACCCGCGCGGACGATCTGGTTCGCGTTGCGAATGTAGATCCCGAGTTTGGCGACATCGAATTCAAGCTGGATGCCAAAATAGTTCCAGGTGTGGCTGGTGCCTGGGGGAACTATGTGAAAGCGGGCGTAGGGACGTTGATGGAAGACCGGGGTGTTCATGTTGGTTTTGACGCATTGGTGTCGGGCGACATTCCCGTTGCGGCGGGACTGTCGTCTTCGTCTGCGTTGGTCGTTGCGTCTGGTCTTGCCGCGTGTCGTTCCAATTCATTATCGCTACCGGTTGCAACGATGGCCGGATTGATGACACGGGCGGAACTTCTTGTCGGTACGCACGGTGGGGGAATGGACCAGGCCGTGTGTCTTGGTGGTAACGAGGGTTCTGCGTTGCGGATCGATTTTGCACCCTTGCGTGTGCAGAGGGTGAACGTTCCGGTGGGGTGGCGGTTCATCGTGGCTCACAGTCTCGTACGAGCTGAGAAGTCAGCGGGCGTGCAAGACGAATACAATCAACGGGTCAATGATTGTCGATTGGGGCTGGAGCGCGTGTCCCGTGTTCTGCGCCGTGCCGACGCGCCGGACATCTGCGACTATCCCACCTTACTTGCGGCCTGCGGTGCGAAGGCGGTGCTGGCAACCGCCAGCCGTGAACTATCGGTCAGTCTGTACTCCCGACTCCGACACACGGTGACCGAGGCCGACCGTGTTGAGAGCGCGACACAGGCCATGCGCGAGGGTGATCGTACGCATTTCGGTAAACTCATGATCGCTTCCCACACAAGTCTCCGCGACGACTTTGATGTCAGTGTGCCCGCGCTTGATAACTTGGTCGACGTTATGATCGCGTCCGGTTGTGATGGTGCCCGCCTCACCGGAGCCGGTTTTGGTGGATGTGTCGTAGGTTTGTGTCGTGCGGAGTGTGTCGATCGCGTTCGCGAATCGATCATCTCGGAGTTTTACGCCCCGCGGGGAGTGTCGTCTGGTTTGGACGATCTCGTCTTTGTGGCTGAACCCTCTGGCGGAGCCGCAGGACGGCAGGCGGACACACGGTAAGGCGGAAGACGGTATGGCGGAAGACGGTATGGCGGAAGACGGTAGGGCGGTAAGGCGGTATGGCGGTAGGACGGTATGGCGGTATGGCGGTACCCCCAAACCAGCT
>JAZDDC010000606.1:0-9369 GCA_036679565.1 Gemmatimonadota bacterium | reverse complement strand
CGCGACGAGGCACGCAGTTTCCGCATCGATCGATGCCGGTGTGACGACACCCGACCTCGGCGGCTCAGCCTCCACCGACGAAGTGACCCACTTTCTGTGCGACGCTGCATCATAAAACCCTGCATCGTTACCTTATAGCCCCCGCGTTTGACGCATTACGATTTCAGGAGTGGAGATGAAGACACAGGGTAGAGACAAGGATGTCGTTTTCCTATCTGGCACGCGGACCGGTTTCGGCACATTCGGCGGGACCTTGAAGGACATATCGGCCACCCAGCTTGGGACCATTGCCGCAAAGCATGCGATCGAGCGATCCGGTGTTCCAAGCGACAAGTTTGATCACGTAGTTTTCTGTAACGCCCAGCAGACATCGGCCGACGCCATCTATCTGGCACGCCACGTTTGTCTTCAGTCGGGGTTGGCCATCGAAACACCCGCCGTGACCGTCAACCGGCTATGTGGTTCCGGTTTCGAGTCCATCATCCAAGGTGCACAACAGATTTTGTTGGACGAGTCCAACGTGGTGTTGGCCGGTGGCGCGGAATCCATGAGCCAAGCACCTCACGTGGTTCGCGGCGCCCGGTGGGGAATTCGATTGGGACCAACATCGAAATTTGAGGACTCACTGTGGGAGGCTTTGACGGACCCTCAGTGCGGTTTCTCGATGGCGGAGACCGCGGAGAACTTAGCCGAGAAGTATCAGCTCAACCGCAAGGAAGTGGACGAGGTAGCGGTTCGCAGTCAACAACGCTCAGCGCAAGCTTGGAAGGACGGTGTGTTCTCTACTGAAGTCGTACCGGTGCCGATCAAAAACAGGAAGACCAAGGAGACGCAGGACTGGGCCGCCGATGAGCACATTCGCGCCGATACGACGCTGGAGGTTTTGGCGTCTCTGCGACCATATTTCAAGAAAGATGGCCTTGTCACCGCGGGCAATGCATCAGGCATCTGCGATGGTGCTGCCGCAACCGTCCTCGCCGGCGAAGACTTTGCGCAGGCCAACGGTCTAAAGCCTATCGGCAGATTGGTATCGTGGGCGTTGGCGGGTGTTGAGCCAAAATTCATGGGCATCGGGCCAGCACCTTCGTCTCGGAAGGCACTGGAAAAGGCTGGCTTGTCCCTGAGCGATATGGACCTAGTCGAGGTTAACGAAGCGTTTGCGCCACAATACTTGGCAGTCGAGAAAGAACTTGGTCTCGACCCAGAAAAGACAAACATCCACGGTGGTGCAATCGCCATTGGTCATCCACTCGCGGCAAGCGGCACACGCATCACGATTCATTTACTACACGCCCTGCGAAAGGCCGGCAAACGGTATGGTCTGGGTAGCGCGTGCATCGGTGGCGGCCAAGGCGCAGCCGTTATCGTCGAAGCCTTTAGCTGACGATTGCCGTGGGTAAACTTGTCCCGTCAGGTCAAAAATTCGACCGCGAAACACTAGAACGTATTATTCGTCGAGCTGCCGAGCTACAAGCTACGCATCAAGATGTTGGAGACGAACTCAACGAACAACAGATCCTCGAGCTTGGCCAAGAGGTGGGACTGCCAACACGCTTCGTCCAGCAGGCAATACTCGAAGAAAGAACGCAGTCGGTTGTTGCAAGTGAAAGTACGGTCATCGCCCGTTGGATGGGGCCCAAGAAGCTGTCGATCCAGCGCACCGTCCCTGGCGACGAGAAGGACGTCGAGAAGTCGTTGGCCCACTGGATGGAGACCGAAGAGCTGTTAGCGGTCAAACGCAGATTTAAGACGTCAACATCCTGGGAAGCAAAGCGGGGTTTGTTCGTTGCAATCCGGCGAATGGGCGGGCAACGCTACGCATTGGCCCGCACGCGAGAGATACTCGGCGAAGTGACACAGCTCGAGTCGGGTTGGTCACACGTTAGACTTGACGCTGATTTATCGAACAGCAGAGCGGAGTATCTGGGTGGGGCCTTTGTCTCTGCCACCACCGGTGTGGCAATGGGCGGGGGTGCACTACTCTTGGGCCTGGCGGCCCCATTGATTATCGTGCCGCCACTGTTAGGAGCCGTGATTGGCGCTGGCGCCGCCACAAACCGAAAGGGCACGGTGGAACGCGTCAGGGTGGCCCTTGAGCAGGTACTTGATCGCCTCGAGCACGGAGAAATCAAACCACCCAGTCAAAACGCCATCGGTGCAGCTCAAGTCACACGAGCAATTGGCGAAGAAGTGCGTAGACACCTTAAGGGTTTAAGACCAAAATCGTAAAACTTTTTTACTCGAACCACAAAATTAATCGATGACTTCTATCAACAAAGTTGGTGTTTTGGGTTGCGGCCTCATGGGTCGTGGCATCGCTCAGGTGGCAGCGCAGACTGGACACGAAACCGTCGTGCGTGAAGTGGACGCTGCGTTCAATGAGAAGGGCAAAGCCGGCATCGTCAAATCGCTGAACAGGTTTGTCGAAAAAGAAAAGATGTCCGCCGCCGACAGAGACGCGACAATGGCCCGCCTCACATTCACAACTGATGTCAACGCATTAAAAAATTGTGACATCATCGTCGAGGCGGTTACTGAGGATCTCGAGATAAAAAATGCGCTCTGGAAAGAACTGGACGGTATTTGTCCGGAGGCAACGATTTTCGCGTCCAATACATCGAGCTTGACGATCGCGGCGATGGCCGCTGCTACAAAGCGTCCAGATCGATTTGTCGGTTTGCATTTCTTCAATCCCGTGCCGTTGATGAAGCTTGTCGAAGTCGTTCGAACGGTGACCACGAGTGATGAGAGTTTTGACCGAGCGATGGCGTTCGCCCAAGACTTGAAGAAACAACCGATCGCTGCCAAGGATTCGTCTGGATTCATTGTTAATTTGTTACTCGTCCCCTATCTCATTGACGCTATCCGAGCCGTCGAACAGGGCGTTGGTTCCGTGTCAGACATAGACAAGGGAATGGTGCTTGGCACCGGCTATCCAATGGGTCCCTTTACCCTGCTAGATTTTGTCGGCCTGGATACGACGTATAAGATCGCGGAGATCATGTTCGACGAGTATCGCGAACAGCGTTACGCACCTCCCCCCCTACTCAAACGGATGGTGTTAGCTGGGTGGTACGGTAAGAAGACGGGAAAAGGGTTTTACGATTACTCGACAAATCCACCAAGGGCATCCGAATTGGGACTTTGAACAGCGAGACAAGCGGTTTCGCTGTCAGGGTTCTTTGTGCAGATGTCGATGTTATTTGCAATGAAGCGACAAACGATCACACACACGCACCGGCCAACATACATCGCCACATTGGTGTTCGTTGTTGCGGTGTTAGGCATCCTAGGATGTGATCCTGCAACTGATAGACCAGCTTTTGGTCCATTTGCAGGTTCAACGATCGACACTATCCAGGCGACACCGGACGTGGTCATAGAGCGACTGGCAGATGTCATTGACTCCATGGGCATATTGAAACGGTCACAGAGTGTACGGGATGGTTATCTGGACACACGGGGTTACAATGTGCAGGATACCAGACCGCGTGAACGCGATCTTTACAACCCCGAACGTGTCGTCGTGTTTCGTTTTTGGGCGGACCCGATGTCCAGAGGGCGCACACGACTCACGGGCGAAGCAACTTATCTGAAAACGCACGATCCATCCTTACAAACCCGTCTCGCTGAGACACTCGTCACCCCAGATCATCCCGGCCACGCCCAGCTACGGGCAATCCTCGACGCCCTAAAGAGTCAAGCGGGTGGATAGCGATCGCGTGTTCTGTGAGGAGATTCTGCCCAAGGTATCTCGAACGTTTGCGTTGTGTATCCGGCTCTTGCCAAAAGACCTCGAATATCCGGTACTCTTGGCGTACCTCCTTTGCCGCATTGCGGACACCGTCGAAGACACTGCCGATCTAACGGGAGAACGCAAACAAGCGCTGTTGAACACGTTCTCCGCATCGCTGGAACCGGGAGGCAAACTACCCACGGAGCTTCAGGAGTTTTTTTCCCGTCGCAACAATGATGAGGAGCGACTGGCGGCCAACACCGAAGCCGTACTTCGCGAGTATTCATCTTTATCAGAAGCCTATCGTCAGCGTATCCGCCCGTGGGTTCAAGAAATGTGCAGCGGGATGGGTGACTTTGCCGCAGACTACGACGTCAACGGGCACGCTGAGACGAGGGCATTGGAAACCGTCTCGGAACTTGATCGATACTGCTACTACGTTGCTGGGACGGTTGGCCACATGTTGACGGACCTTTACCCTGTGGGACGTCCCGCCATCGACGAGACCCGAAAAGCTCGGTTAAAATCCCTCGCCACGAGTTTTGGTCTTGGTCTTCAACTGACCAATATTATCAAAGACGTGGGCGACGATAAAAAACGCGGTTGGATTTTCGTACCGGCACAAATGTGCCAAGAGGCGGGCATCAAACCCAATGAACTGCATGACGAATCCGCCCGTCAAAATGCGAGATTGGTGATGTTTCGTTTGATGGACAAGGCCGAGACACATCTGCGCGACGCTCTGGAATATTGTACGTCGTTACCTCGGGGTCAGTACGGCATCAGGCTGTTTTGCCTCACCTCACTTTTCTTTGCTATCCGCACACTACGATTGGCCCGTCGGGATGAACGGCTTTTGGATCCATCCCACAAAATAAAAATTTCCAGACGGCAGGTGTATTGGACCGTGGGTCTTACACGATGCGTTGCGCCCAGCAACGGACTCGTACGGGCATACTACCGGCATCTCGCAAAGGCTTGATGAGTATCAAACAACCCCTTGGTTTTTGCGGCCGTTTCCACACCGACGACGCCACCCGGGCCGCTTACAGTGAGGGTGCAGGCCCATATCGCATTCTCCCCATGGCGGTTGCAGTCCCCGCCGATCACGACGACTTGGCGCGGTTGATTGCCACCGCCATTGAACTGTCCGTTCCACTCACACCGCGTGGTGCCGGAAGTGGAATGCCCGGTGGGAATGTGGGACCGGGAGTCGTCGTCGATATGCATGAGTTCAATCGCCCCCTATTTGTCTCGGCCGCGCGCACAGCGAACGTCGCTGCGGCCGTCACCTATGCCGAGGTGAATCGCGCGGCAAATAGATTCAATTTGCGGTTGCCGCCGGACCCATCGAGCGGGAAGTTCTGCACGATCGCTGGAATGGTTGCCACGAACGCGGCCGGCGCACGCAGTTTACATTTTGGAAGCATCAGAAAATGGGTGCGTGGTGTTGAGTTCGTTTCCGGAACAGGTGATCGCGGGTGGATTGGGCGAAAAGGGATGAAGCGTAACCCACGCAAGCCGACAAACACGCAGCAAGCGGCACTGACGAGTTTGAAGGCCGTGGGGCAATTCGAACGGACCGTGGCTCCATCAATCCAACGTCACGCCGAAACGATTCGCGATCGCAGCCCGAAAACAAGTAAGAATTCCGCGGGTTACGCATTGGGTGATTATCTCAGTAGCGGCGACCTGGTTGATATTATTATCGGGTCTGAGGGGACGTTGGGTTTCATTACGCGTGTTGAACTGGACCTCGCGCTCACAGCCGGCGGTGAATCAACGGTACTGGCAACGATCCCCGATCTTTCGGTATTGGGTGAGGTGGTCGGCCGGTTAAAGGAACTGTCCCCGGCAGCGATCGAGTTCATGGATCGCACGCTGCTTCATCTGGCCGAACCAGGGGATTTCCCCATCGACACGTCAGACGCTGTGGTCATCGCCGAATTCGAACGCGGCAGCAAACAAGACGCCGCCGACACGGCGAAGCAGGCGGCAGATCGATTGGCGGATCTATGCCCACACGTCACTATCGCTTTGGAACCAGACGCACGCGCCGCCATTTGGGCAATGCGCCGCTCTGCGTCATCAAGACTCGCACGACTACCGGTCACACGTCGTAACCTGCAAGTCAACGAAGATGGTTGCGTTCCAACCGCAAAGTTAGGATCCTACCTGAAGGGCGTGAGAGAATCCGCGCTGCGAAATGACATCGAGATCGTCGCGTTTGGACATGCCGGCGACGGACACGTACACGTCAATGCACTCGTGGATACCACGGAGTCAAATTTCGAACACCGGCTGAGCGCACTGGCCCGCGAAACGGCCGAGTTGGCAATTGATATGGGTGGTACGCCCAGCGGCGAACACGGTGACGGTCGACTACGCACTCCGTATCTCGAACGCCTCTACGGCAGCGAGATCGTTGGACTATTTCGAAGTGTAAAGGAAGTGTTCGACCCACACGGCATACTGAATCCGGGGGTCATTGTGTCGAATGGTTCCGGGCAAGAACTTCATGACCTGAAGGTCGGACCAGATTCGGCGCGGATTCCCGCCGACATTGGAGCGAAGTTGCTAGACATCGAACGCCTCGGCCGCTGGGACACACCAAAATTTACACTTCCCGAACTTTGAGCATCCCCGGACTCTCATGCGTCCCTACCTCGACCTACTGACCCATGTTCTGAACCACGGTGCAGAGAAGGCGGACCGCACTGGCACCGGAACCCTCAGCGTGTTCGGTCGTCAACTACGTTTTGACCTGTCCGAGGGATTTCCACTCGTCACCACAAAGACCGTCCATCTAAAGTCCATCATTCACGAGTTGTTATGGTTTCTTCGCGGAGAAACCAACATTAAGTACCTCAAAGAAAACGGTGTTAAGATCTGGGACGAGTGGGCGGACGCGACCGGGGAGCTTGGTCCCATATACGGATATCAGTGGAGGTCTTGGCCTCTGCCGGGTGGCGGGCACGTGGACCAAATCGGCAACTTGTTGAAGGAAATCCGTTCCAATCCACACTCACGCCGCTTGATCGTCAGCGCATGGAATGTCTCCGACATTCCCCAGATGGCCCTGGCACCGTGTCATACACTTTTTCAGTTTTATGTGTGTAACAACAAGCTGTCGTGTCAGCTCTATCAACGCAGCGCGGATTTATTTCTTGGTGTGCCGTTTAACATTGCTTCGTACGCGTTGCTGACGATGATGATTGCGCATGTTACAGAACTCGACGTTGGCGATTTCATACACACATTTGGGGATGCGCACATCTATTTGAATCATGTCGAGCAGGTGACACTCCAGTTATCTAGAGAGCCACGCGTCTTACCAACACTCCGCATAAATCGGAGTGTCCAATCGCTGTTTGATTTTCGCTATGATGATTTCGAGTTGGCTGGATACGATCCACACCCACGCATCAAGGCCCCGGTGGCCGTGTGATTGTTTCGTTGATTTACGCGCAGTCAGAGAACGGAGTGATCGGCCAAAACAATCAGCTCCCTTGGCATTTGCCTGCCGACCTCCAACACTTCAAGAAAATCACCACGGGACACACCATCGTGATGGGTCGCAAGACATACGAATCGATTGGGCGACCGTTACCAAACCGACGATCAGTCGTAGTTTCCCGCCACGGTTTCCAAGACCAGGGGGTCGATGTGTGCCCTTCCTTTGAAACTGCCGTAGAGTTGTGTGCAGGCGCAAAAGAAGTATTTGTAATTGGCGGGGCCGAGTTGTTCGCTACGGCTCTTGCTCACGCAGACTGTGTGTACCGGACAATCGTACATACGAATGTCGATGGAGATGTAACCCTTCCGGAGCTGGACGAGGCGATTTGGACACTGGTTGAAAGTACACGTGTGAGGGCGGACGAGAAGAACGCTTTTGACCTTACATTCCAGCATTTCATTCGTCGATCCGTTTGACAAGGGTCACGTTCTGCTACGCGATCGAGTTCGCAAACAACCGGCCCAAGGTCTCAAACGCTTCCCGATGGGGAGACGAAGATCGCCACGCCAACGCAATTGTGCGCGTTGGTTTCGGATTGGTGAAGGGTAACAACTTGATCCGCTCACGATCAAATTGACGGTCACGCGTCGCCAGTGTCGGCAACAGTGTGATTCCCACTCCGTTGCTGACCATTTGAATTAGGGTACCAAGGCTGGTAGCGCGGAAATCTCCCAGCTCGCACGCACCCGCAGCATCACAGATGCTGGAAGTCTGTTCGCGAAGACAATGCCCATCATCAAGCAACAGGATCTCTTCGCCTTTTAGATCCGAGGGATTCAGTCGCTTACGCTTGGCCAGCCGGTGTTTGCAAGAAACTGCGGCAAGAAACGCATCCTGCCCAAGACTCAGGGTCTCCAAGTCCCCCAATTCGGACTCCAGTGCGACCAACAACACGTCGAGTTCGCCGCGATCGATTAAACGAACCAGTCGGGCAGTCTGATCCTCGCGGATCAGGAGCCTGAGTGCGGACAGATGTCGTCGGATGTCTGGCATTGCCCTTGGCAGCAAATACGGTGCGATCGTTGGAATGACACCAAGCCGGATAGTTCCAACCAGCGGATCGCTATGGCCCTGCGCGCATGCGACCAACTCACTGACTCCTATCAGCACTCGACGAGCCGTTTCCACGACGTCCTCGCCAGCGGGGGTTACGAGGACACGTTGGGCATTCCGTTCAAACAACTGAACGCCCAGCGTTTCCTCCAAAAGCCGAATTTGCGTACTCAGACCCGGTTGTGTGACCTGGCACGTTCGTGCGGCGTCACTGAAGTTTTTAGCCCCCGCAACTGCGACGGCATATTCGAGTTGTCGTAACGTTGGCATCATAAGTAATTCTTATCATCAACTTAATTAAGATCAATTTGATTTATAGCACAATCAATTGCAATCTTCCGTCCTCACCCATCTCCGCGGGTGTCTCAAAAAGCCAAGGCCCTAAAACGAGATTGTTGCCGTGATTTGCCTTATCTGTCATGAAGAGTCAGTAACTGGCGGTCTCCCATCGAATCAACCGGCGTGCGCCGTTTGTCAATCTTGTGGTACAGGGGTCTGCCGAAACCACATGGTGCGCGATCAGAAGCGTCATATTCAATGCACACATTGCCAACCACAAACCGCCGGTCTCGACGGTGCATAAACAGGAGCGAATGATGAGTAAAGAAAACCCTCAACTGACAACGGCCACTGGAGCACCTATCGGCGAGCAACAGGCGATGACGGCTGGCCCGCGAGGCCCCGTGTTGATGCAGGACGTCCAGCTCCTCGAGCAAATGCAGCATTTCAATCGCGAACGGATTCCTGAGCGTGTCGTACACGCGAAAGGGTCGGCCGCGCACGGTACGTTCACGGTCACGAACGATGTAACCAAGTACACTAAAGCCGCCTTTCTCAGTGAAGTTGGTAAGAAGAGCGACATCTTCCTTCGCTTCTCAACGGTGGCTGGCGAACGTGGCGCCGCGGACGCCGAACGCGACGTGCGTGGGTTTGCACTCAAGTTTTACACTCAAGAAGGCAATTGGGATATGGTGGGGAACAATACTCCGGTCTTCTTCATCCGGGATCCATATAAGTTTGCCAACTTTATTCACACACAGAAACGCGATCCGAAGAGCAACCT
>JAZDDC010000605.1:0-9823 GCA_036679565.1 Gemmatimonadota bacterium | reverse complement strand
ACGCGCCATGACCGGGGGGCTGGCAAGGCCCCTTCCCCCTTCGGGAAGCAACCCCGCCTCGCGCAACAGTCGAGCACGCTGCTCCACGTCTGATGGCCTCCACTCAGGATTGTGGTAGGCGATGTCTCGGACCAGTTCTGCAAGTGTCACCGGGACAATATATTGGAATTTTTCCGGGAGAAAAGTCGTTTGGACACGAACTTGTCCAGGCACGGAAGAAGCGCATGCCTTTTGATACTTGCCCCCTTTTTCGGCTTCTTTACCACGTCACGGTGCGTTAAAACGGTTGTACTCGTTTATCGCGTATTTAGGACCGGGGAATTCAACCCGAACCGGGATTTTTGTGAACAGCCGCCAGTAACTCGTATGGACGCGAGACTTCAGCTCACCGTTACGACTCTCTTGCGCAGTGGGCGCGGCAACTGCCTGACACTGGTTGTTGTCGCGTGTTGGATGTCGTTGGGCATGCAAATGCTCGATGCGCAAATCTCAAGCGCTTCGTTTCGTATCGACAATTGGACAACCGACGACGGGTTACCGAGCCACACGGTTTATGACATCGCACAAACGCGCGATGGTTTTCTATGGTTGGCAACCACCGGGGGTTTGGCTCGGTTCGACGGCCAGACCTTCGATATCTACACGAGTGGAAACACACCCGGTCTTCTAACACGCGTTACCGGATTGTTCGTTGGCCACGCCGACACGCTTTGGGTGGCACAGAGCGGCGGATACGTTGGGCTGGTGAACGGCAGTGTCTCTGCATCTGCTTCCGGCCACATTTCGCGTCATCTAGCAATGGACAATTCAGGCAGGATGTGGGGACTGAGCGCCGCCGGACTGTTAGCGGAGTCGAACGGGAACTTAGTCGTGATGGCGGATCCCGGCGTACAATCTGTAACGCGCGCCGGGCATGCGCGCACAACGGGGGCAGCTTATGTCGGAGCATGGGTACGACCGCTCATGTGGACCGATGGGTCGGGTGAAGTCTGGGTGCGCGGTCGTGGCGGACGGTTGCTTCAGCTAAGAGGCGAGCGCATCGACTCGATTGCCACGAGTCGAGTTCCTTTACTCGTAACCTACCCAGCACGACAGGAACTCTTATTCGTCCGGCACCGGGATTCACTGTCAGATGTGGTCGATGCCCGGGACAACGTCATCGCGACTTACCCGAATACCGCATCTTCGATTCCGCGCCTCGTCGATCGCAGCGGACGGCTTTGGGTCACAACGGTCGAAGGCCTGGATGCATACACCGCTGGCAGTGTTGAACCTCTCGTCAGGCTTTCGCTGCCGCGTGGTCTAAGAATCGGAGTCTTGTTCGAGGATCGGGAGGGGAATCTCTGGGCTGGCACCACACGGCGCGGTTTGTTCCGGATCAAGGAAGTCCCATTCCGGGTTTTCACCACCGCGCACGGGCTACGAGTCGATCAAGTTCGGCGGATATCGCGCGGGGATTCCGGTTCGGTTTTCGTGAATGTGGCCGGCGGTGTCTACCGCATTGCCGGTGACAGCGCGAAACTCGTGCGACGCCTAGGCGATGTACTGTCCCCCTTTCACGTGGATAGGAGAGGAACCCTCTGGGGCCGCCGCGGACGAAATGTTATTGGCTACCAGGGTGAGGGTGAAAGGATCTACTCCACCGTTGAACCTCCCATCGATTTTGTTGAAGACACAACCGCTCCGGGCGTCATTTGGTTCTACGATCGCAACCGAGTTTATCGTTTCACTCCATATGCCAGGCCGGATTCACCAATCACAAACGTTTATGAATTCGATCTTGCGATTAGTCGTATCAGCATCGATCACCGGGGCGCCCTTTGGGTGGGAACTAACCGCTCTCGAACTGGTGAGTGGGGTCTCGCTCGAATCCACGAGCAAGAAATCGAGACATTCCCGACGGGGGACGTGCGTATCGAAGAGATCCGTTCAATCCGGGTCGATGAAGATGGAGTAGCATGGCTAGGAACGTACGGAGATGGGATCGTTCGCTTCGAAGATGGACATGTCCTGAAGATCACAACGGCGCACGGGCTCGCTGAAAACGTCGCGTCCGATATTCTGGAAGACGACGTCGGAAATTTTTGGATGAGCGGCAACGGCGGGATACACAGGGTGAACCGTCACGAACTCAACGCGCTGGCCAACCGGGAAATTGATCGTGTCCACGGTATCCAGTACGGAACGAGTGATGGGCTTCTCAATCCAGAGACGAGCGGAACGGGAGCACACAAAGCTGACGATGGAAAAATGTGGTTCCCCACTCTTCATGGCGCCGCCGTTTTGGATCCCATCAAAGCTATCGAACTGGAACGAGACGCACCACTCGTTCGCATCGAAGGAATCACGAGCCGCGGCGATTCGATAACTCTAACCAATCCGGTTGTGCTTGCGGCGGGTCAGCGGCGGTTCGAGATCACATACTCTGCTGTGAGTCTCCGCGATCCGGACCGTATAAGTTTGGAATATCGGCTCGACGGGCTGGAGTCCGAGTGGAACGACGCCGGAACAAACCGAAGGGCGACGTATGCTACCGTAGGGCCCGGAGATTACACGTTCCGCGTTCGCGCGATGAACGCTGGCGGAGTCTGGAGTGAGCAAGACGCAACTCTCCGCTTGGCAGTCGCACCATTCTTCTACGAGACCCTGTGGTTCTATGCTATCTCGGGATTGCTGGCTCTCGTGTTGGCCTATTTGGTGTACGCCTATCGCATCGATCGCCTGAAGCGACGTCAAGCTGCCCTTGAATTAGTCGTGGCGGATCGAACCACTGAGCTACGAGAAGCGCTGGACACGGTAGCGGCCCAGGCAACCAAGCTTCGCTCGCTGGACGAAGCCAAGTCAAAGTTCTTTGCGAATATCAGTCACGAGTTTCGAACTCCGCTGTCACTCATCCTCGGTCCGTTAAACGATGTTCGAGAAGAACGGCACGGAAGACTGACGGAAAAAGCGCGACGCTGGATAGGTCAGGCGATCACGAGTGGTGAGCGGTTAACTCGCCTGGTCGAACAACTCCTGGACATTGCACGCTTAGAAGCCGGCGCGTTGCACTTAAATGCTGAGTCAGCCGACATCGTTGCATTCGTCAGACGGAGTGCGGAAGGCTTCGCATCTTTGGCCGAGCGGGAGGGCATCGAGTTTCGCATAGCGTGCCCTCCTGGAGAGATTGGGGTCCACTTTGATCCGGACCAAATGGAGAAAATCGTCGGCAACCTGCTCGGAAACGCTCTCAAATTCACTCCCGTCGGCGGAAAAGTTGAACTACGAATTGCGTTGGACAAGATTGAACCCGGCGACTTCGTCACCATTGAGGTGCAGGACAACGGACCCGGCATCCCAAGCCACCACGTCACACGAATCTTTGACCGGTTTCATCAAGCGGACGATTCCCCAAAGAACGTGCGCTCTGGGGCCGGCATTGGCTTGTCCCTAACTAAGGAATTGGTGGAACTCCACGGCGGCACAATCATGATTGCCAGCGCGGAGGGAGAGGGCAGCACGTTCACCGTTCGGTTGCCAATCACGGTGGCCGATTCCGCACAACTTGAAGGACTAGCGTCTACTGAGACTCTAGCCGCATCCCAAACGGAAGCTACCAGCGAACCTCAGGGTGACAGTTCGTGGCTTGCGGATACTTCGGACGCGCAAGATGTCACGACGGTGCTGATTGTCGAAGACAATGAGGAACTTCGTCTGTATCTGCGCGACCATCTTAAGGATCACTATCGAGTGCTCGAGGCATCTAACGGAAAGGAGGCATTGGACATCGCAAGGGAGCACGTGCCCGATCTCGTTGTGAGTGACGTCATGATGCCGGAGATGGACGGCAACAAGATGTGTGACGAGATAAAGTCGGATTCCGAATTGGATTTCATTCCGGTCATACTACTCACGGCGAAGGCATCAATTGAAAGCAAATTGACCGGGCTGGGACAGGGTGCCGACGATTACCTAACAAAGCCGATCGACATTCGGGAATTGATGGTGCGGTCGGCGAACCTTATTCACTCGCGCAAACGTCTCAGAGAGCGCTTCGCAATAGACAACCGTCCGTTGCCCGGACTTCCGGTACGAAAAACAGAAGGCTTTAGGTCAGACACCAAAACGCTCCTCGACAAGCTCGATTCCGTATTGGCAGATCGTTTTGGTGACGAAGACTTCGAAATCGAAGCGCTTGCTGCTGCCATGAACATGAGTCGCTCGACACTGTATCGACGACTCGAAGCCGTTTTGGGACGGTCGCCCATGGAAATCCTAATGGGTTATCGACTCGATCAGGCCAAGCAGTGGCTGATAGCGACCGACGCCACCGTCAGCGAAATCGGTTATGGAGTGGGGTTCAAAAGTGTGCCACACTTTTGCAAACGATTTCGAGAACGTTTCGGCCACAACCCCTCCAGCCACCGCTCCAATGTCACCAAAACCAAAACACCCGCGGCGACTGCCGCCACGCCCAAAAATCGACCCTGATCCCCCCCTGACATTGTCAGAACAAGATCTGACACGCACGTGTTCACGCAATCCGGCCGTTTTTTTTAAGTTATCGCATCGCAGCATCCACTCGACCTGTCTTAAATGGATGGCATCGAGGTTCGGCAGTGGGGGCGACAAAATGGGAACGGTTGGTGTTTGCCGAACGACGCAGGAGATGCAAACGACCCCGAGTGGAAGCTCACGTCGAAGGGGAACAGTGTACGCGTGTGTTTGAGTTCAACATTGCTACAGACGCTGTTACGGCGCGGTGACCTGTTCCATTCACTCTTTTTTCGATGCGCGGTGTTTTCTATGAAATCAGCGATTCTGCACGTGCTCACATTCGTGTTACTCTGGCTCGTCGCGGGACCCCGCGACGTCGATGCCCAGCGGACGTGCCTCCCAACCCGACTCGGGCGCAGTGTCGAATGTTCCATCATGCAGCAGTCGTCGGGTCGGTATCTCGACGCGTATCAATCAGATGGCCGGGACTATCGCGTGGTCACGCGCCCCGGGCAGGGCGATGACACACAAGTCTGGATCATCACGGCCGATCAGCGGCGCGCAGATGGGTCTTCCGTTTACACCATCAAACAGAAGAGTAGCAGTCGGTTTTTGGACGCATACCGGTCGGACGCACAAGATTTCGCGGTGGTAACCCGACCGCAACAAGGCGACGATACGCAGCGCTGGTTCGTCAATCGGGCGAACGGCGGCTACAGGATCCGGCAGGTGCGTGCGTCGCAAGGGTCGGAGGGTTGGCTCGACGCGTACGAGCGTGATAGTGATGATTACGGTGCGGCAACGCGGAATCAACAGTCGAACCAGACGCAGGTTTGGGTCTTGGAACGGCGGCGCGGCCCAGAACCTGAACGGTCGCACGAGCCAGCGAGTGCGACATCAGCCGCAGATCGTGGAGCATCTGCAACCGGCAGCATTTTTCGCGACTGCGATGTATGTCCCGAAATGATTGTCCTCCCCGCCGGATCCTACATCATGGGTTCGCCGCCGTCGGAGAGGGATCGCCAGGACGACGAGGGTCCGCAGCATCGAGTTCGCGTGTCGCAATTTGCGTTGGGGCGATACGAGGTAACGAAGGGCGAGTTCAACGCGTTCGTTGTTGCGACGACGCGGGAGTTTGTGTGGCACTTCGAGCAATCGGACAATGCACCCGTAGTGAACCTGAGCTGGCAGGATGCGCAAGCGTATTTAAGGTGGTTAGGCAGTCAGACCGGGGAGGAGTTTCGTATGCCCAGCGAGGCAGAGTGGGAGTATGCGGCGCGCGCCGGCACGCAGACGACTTGGCATTGGGGGGATGACAGGGCCGCGGGCTGCCCCTACGCGAACTTAGCGAATGACGGTTACGTTTATATTTGTGACCCGCCCGATAGATTTCCGCGCGGGTCACCCGTGGGGAGTTTTCAGCCGAACCAATTCGGGTTGTACGACATGGCGGGTAACGTATTCGAATGGGTTGAAGATTGTTACCACGACAGTTATTCAGGTGGGCCAACAAATGGTGTTGCGTGGACCACTGGTGACTGTTCTACCCGCGTTATTCGCGGTGGTGGTTGGAACTACGATCAGAGTCAGGTCCGCTCCGCGTTTCGGCACAAAAGGGATCCGACTGAGAGCGCATGGGCCGTTACGGGTTTTCGAGTAGCCAAGACGCTCCCGCGCTAGCACATCACCCGCCCGGCGGAAAAACGGTGTTGAGCTTGAACCAACACCGTTCGTCACCAGCAGTTTGGAAACGTCGATCCGGTAGCAACTGCAACTCCAACCTAACAAACGCGTCAATGCCCGCGAGCCGTCCACCGGTGCCAAACTTCTTGCCGAGACAGTCCTGCACCACATAGCCGACTTATTCGGTAAGGTCGCCACCACGTCAATCCGGTCATGCGGTCGAGTGCTCAAAGAACGGACCGCTTTTCCGGGCCGCCCGTTAGCTAGATCACGTTGCCCCACAAGATTAACCGGGTCTTTCCGTAAATTGACACGGACAGGACAACAATTGACCTGCACATGCTACAAACCGGACGCAACCGACGAGTAGGGTCAGAGCAGACATTCGCGGCTCCTTCGGGGTGAATTGCAAACAGCGGTTCCCTCGCTATAGCGATCCCTTTGCCGCATCGGAGGTTTACATGTCGAAAGACAATCGTACGTACGCAGGCACGGTGGTCAGCGGGATTATTCGGAAGATGCTCCGTGTGGACCTCATCTTTTTCCTTTTGATCCTCCTCGGTGCTCCAGCCAACGCACAAAGCTGTCCGGATATCGAGCTGCGCTGTCCGACGGGGGAAGAATTCACCATCGGAAGTTGTCTTAGAAACGGACAATGCCAGACATGCAACAGCATACATCGAGAGATAGAGAACAAGTGTCCCACCCCTTACCCGAACAATACTCAGCGTTGGTTGGACTGGGATGACGGCTGTTCCGTTCCGGGCATTAAATCGCCGTCGACGCAGGTTTTCAGAGCTCCGTGCGCGATTCACGATCTGTGCTATGCCGGCCCGCAGGGCAAGAACATGTGTGACGAGCAGATCGAAACGAACATGAAAGCCATATGTTCTCTGCCCGGCGTGGCTAACGTAGGTAGTTCAATCCTCTCCGCAATCGCACCGGTTCCGAACTGTGAAACCATCGCCGGCAGCTTCCACCTAGCTCTATCCACTGCGTCGGATGCGCGCGCCTCATACGACGGCGGGCAGGCATTCCGACGCGACAATGATTCTCAGGCAGTCACGCGGTCTCGAACAGCCGAGCGATACCTGATTCGTCAGTCCAGTACCGGCCGCTTCCTCGATGCCTATCAGTCACAAGGTCGCGATTACGCCGTAACGACAAGGCCGATACAACCGAATCAAACGCAAATATGGGTTCTCACAGAAGTCGATCCCTCAAAACGACATTACCGTATTCAGCAATATGTCAACGGTCGTTACCTCGATGCGTACCGCACCGAAGGCAGAGATTTTGGAGTGACTACCCGACCTTATCAAACCAACGACACACAAGTATGGGAACTGAGCGAACGGCCTGGCTCGGAAAGTACAGTAACGATTCGCCAGGTAGGCGCCAGAAATAGAGCCGGTTACTTGGACGCGTACGGATCGAGTGGTCGAGACTTCAGAACCGTAACGCGACCGGAGCAACGCGATGCCACGCAGCAATGGACCTTGACGCGGATTCGATAGAGTCGCGAGGCACGCAGATCGGGCGGCCCGGATTGATCTCCGCAAGCCCACACATCAACCTAACGAGGTTTCAGATGCCTAACAATAAAAGCCAGGCGGATGCGACACGGCATGACCGCATGATCACGCTGACGGTGCGTCGCTCACACCTCTTTGGTGTACTCGGTTTTGTCCTGGGCGTACTTTCTCAATGCCCGTTCTGCCAACAACATCATCGAATGTTGCCGGCCCTCTTAGATCAATACGGCGACCAGGTTCAGTATGTCGTGCGCAACTTTCCGATTTCTTCGATTCATCCTCACGCGATGAAAGCTGCCGAAGCGGCGGAATGTGCTCTAGATCAAGACTTGTTCTGGCCGTATCGAGACAAATTATTTGCGGCCGAAACATTGGATCAAGACAATTTGATCGAGATCGCAAACGAGCTGGACATGGATAAAGAAAAGTTCGAGACGTGTCTCACCTCAGGCGTGAAAACAGATGTTGTAAATCGTGACTTGACAGACGGCGTTCGGTACGGCGTCACCGGGACTCCTTCGTTCTTCATCAACGGGAACCCCGTGGAAGGAGCGCTGACGTTGGATGCGTTCGCGTATGCGATAACGAATGCCATTGACGAACAGTAGACACTTTGCCATCGGAGGCGGAACATGATCACCAGCTTCACAGGCAATGTGCATCGTCCGTTACCGTTGTATTGGGTATTATGCGGACTAGCCATTGGAGCGCTGGCGTTTTTCTCTCCAGTTGAGCTGCAAGGTCAAGTGGGCCGTGGGTGCCACGTCTTTAGACAGTGTCCCAACGGGTACAGCTGTCACCCAATCATCCAGAGATGTTACAACTCTCCGCGGCGCGCAGGGCAGCCGTGTTCCGCCGGGTATTCCTGCGGTAGCGGATTGAGGTGCGAAGCGGGTTCCCAACGTTGTCGAGGTCCAGGCGGAGTGGGCGACCCATGTCACGCAACCCGGCCGTGCGGACCCGGCCTCCGTTGTGAAGCCGGTTCGCAGCGTTGCCGTGCTCCGGGCCGAGAGGGCGACTCATGTCATGCAACGCGGCCGTGTGGACGGGGCCTTCAATGTGAAGCCGGCTCACAACGTTGTAGAGCACCGGGAAAACTGGGCGACGCGTGCCACGCGACGAGACGGTGTGGCGACGGGTTTAATTGTCAGACGGTCACCCAGAAATGTGTCAGTGAACCGTTAAACCTGAACTCGTCGGCACTTTGTAGTTCCATTCGCGTGCCCGGTCTCGCGACGGCCGCACGAGACGCCGGCGCAACGATGTCGTATGGTGCGGGCAGTACCGGCGCATTCGGAGGAGCCGCCAGCATCGAAACGGGAGCAGTTTACGGACAGGATGGTGAGTTCGGTTGCTTTGCGACAGTGTGCCACGGCATTTCCTTGGATGCCTCGGTAAGCAACTTCGCGTCGCTTGGTGTTTACCGGTCGTGGAGAGATTTTTCCGGCGCATCGATAGTCACACAACAAGGCGTTTCCACTCCATTCATACGCGTGGGGCCGGGTTTCACAACCGGACAAGTCCTCTCAGTGAACGGCCAGCTCGTAGGAAGTGCCAACAGCTTCTCGATTGGGGCTGGCATTTCACCAGTACCGTTTCAAGTGGGCGCGTTGTCTTGCTACACGGTAGTCGCTCAAGCCAACGAGCGGATCAACGCACTGTCTTCTCGAGTGAACAACGCCCGCGCGCAATCGAGCGCAACGGCGCAGCAGCCGACACCGAGAGTTAATCCAACACCACAACCACGAAATCGTCAGCCGCCGGCACCTGCTCGTCTACCAACCTCGGGGTTTGTCAGGATCCAAAACAGATGGAAGCCAGCTGAATACCTTCACAATGAGCGTGGTACACTGGTTTCCGGACAGATCCAATCGGCTTGGTGGAGCGCACAATGGATCGTAGCACCAGTTCAAGGGACATCCTTCGTTCGTTTGCGCAATCGTTGGAAACCTAACGAGTACGTACACATCGAACGCGGACCTGCGCGCAGTGGACCGATCGACATGCGTTGGTGGAGTGCTATGTGGTCCGTCGAACCAGTCCGCGGCACTCAGTTCGTGCGAATCAGAAATCGTTGGAAGCCCAACCAATACCTGCATATCGAACGCGGGCGCTTGGAAGCCGGCGCC
>JAZDDC010000604.1:0-2411 GCA_036679565.1 Gemmatimonadota bacterium | reverse complement strand
GGTGAAAATAAAAAAAAGTTCGTTTTATTATGTGCAAGTGCATAACTTACAAGCAGTTTGGTCATGTGTGTTCCTTACTTTCTGTTTCGCCCGCCTTCTGGGCTGCCCCTTTGAGCAAACCCCAAAACACGACCGAGCCAAAGCCGACCGTCAGGTACGCCAACATGGTCCGCCAGAGCAAGATGTAGGACGGCGTGAGTTCTCTCGGCACGTAAATGGACATGACGGCTGCTGAGAGAAGCTCCGCAAGCCCGGCTCCACCCGGGGTCGGCGAAAAATAGAGGAGGAACGTGATGAGCGTTTGGAGCAGGAGAACGTCAATGAAGTTGACCTGAATGTCCAACATGCGAAGCACCACGTATCCGCCCAACAGCTTATTCGAGAAGGCGAGGGCCGACGTGAGGACGGCACCGACAAGTGCCAGCCAGCCCCAACCTTTGAAGAAGGCGACCACACATTCATGCGAGCGACTGATTCCATCCCGGAGCCCCTGCACGCGATGAGCAAGCTCCGGATTTCCACGGGATTCAAGCCACGTGACGATACGTTGGGCGAGCCGTGCGGCAACGCCGGGGAAGATAAAAACGGTCACGATGACAAGGCCTATCCCAACAAACCCACCGAGCGACAGCTTGAAGAGATCATACAGCGTCACAGATTGGCCCAAGATGTCATGTTGCTCGAGCGATAGTCCGGCGCCGAGGAATATTGCCACCGGCCCTGCGATCGCAAAAAACACGATCGTCGCCACGAATGACATGAGCGACGAAATCATCGCTTCGGGGATCGGAGTCCCGTAGCGTGTGAGTGTGTAGATCATCATGGGTCCGCCACCCGTCTGGGACGGTGTCAGGTGGCATCCCCAACTATTCATCCCACCGGCCAGGATGGACCCCTTTAAAGACGCACCTGGGCTGACATGTCTGTTGAGGATCCACAGTCGCAGGCCGCCCCCGAACCAATCCATAGACGCAAGCACCACCCCGAGCACCACCCACTCCCACTGCAGGTTGGTCATGGTCGTGACGAACGTGTCCAGATTGTTTCCGTAAAAAAGCAGGCCCACGATCCCTATCAGCGATAGGCCCGCGAAGATTTCGAAGCCGCGTCTAACGACGCGTGGCGAGAGAAGACTAGACATGGAGGGAGGCAACGTAGGTCAAAGCGCTGCCTATCGTCAACGGTTCCCGTGGCGATGAGCGCCGGGAATGCATAAGCTTCCTGTCATGCCCGCAGGCGCGATTCGTATTTTCAATGCCCGTCAGAACAACCTGAAGGGAATTGACGTTCAGTTTCCCCATCATGCACTGACCGTAATCACCGGTCCCTCCGGTTCCGGAAAGAGTTCGCTGGCGTTCGACACGTTGTACGCCGAGGGCCAACGTCGGTACATCGAGTCGCTTTCGACCTACGCCAAACAATTCCTCGAACGCATGCCCAAGCCGCTTGTGGACCGGATCGACGGCATCTTTCCGGCCGTGGCGATCGAGCAGAAAAACCCCACGACAAGCAGTCGCTCTACGGTGGGGACCGCCACTGAGATTCACGACTATCTCCGGCTCCTTTGGGCACGAGTGGGTCATCAACGATGTCACAAGTGCAATAGTCCTGTCGAGAGTGAATCGCCCAGCACTGGAGCGAACCGCCTCATTCATACATACGACGGGCGCCAAATCGTAATCGGTTTTCCGTTACGTCGCTCAGACCGATTCGACCACGACTTGCAGGTCGAGAATCTGCTATCAATGGGATTCGTTCGCATCCTGGTCCAAGATGAATTTCATCGGTTGGCCGACCTTCCCACCGAGTTGCGCTTGGACGCCGTCACAAACGTCATCGTGGTGACCGATAGGGTGCGAGCAGACCAACGTAACCGGAGTCGTCTTGCCGATTCTCTCGCGCTTGCGTTTTCCGAAGGCGATGGCACCGCAGTCGTTCTCCATGAAGACGAGCGGAAACCCCCGAGGGGCTTGCCCCACATGCAACGGTTTCGGAGCGATCTTGGAATATGATGAATCGCTCATTGTGCCCAACCGGGATCGGTCCCTAGCTGACGGGGCACTCGACCCGTGGACCAAGCCACGCTACACCGGTCGCCGCAGCACGTTACGCGAAACCGCAAGAAAACGAAAAATCCCGTACACCAAACCGTGGCGGTCGCTCGGCAAGAAACATCAGGCCTTCCTGCTGAGCGAACGCACCGGGGCCTACACCGGAATCTTGCCGTTCTTACGCGACCTCGAAGCAAAACGTTACAAACAATACATCCGAGTTTTTCTCCGGCAGTACCAAAAGGCCACCATCTGCGGGGATTGCCGCGGTGGGCGACTCAAACCGGAGGCCCTTGCTTTCACGATCACCGACAAAACCATTGCCGACGTCAGTGCGTTCACCGCCGCCGGTCTTTCTCG
>JAZDDC010000603.1:0-4866 GCA_036679565.1 Gemmatimonadota bacterium | reverse complement strand
TACATCCATCCGTTCGACGATCCAGATCTCATCGCTGGACAAGGAACACTTGGTCTCGAAATCCTCGACGATTTTCCGGACGTTGAGTTGGTGATCGTGCCAATCGGAGGAGGAGGGCTGATCTCCGGCGTCTCCATGGCGCTGAAAAGTACCAACGCAAACATCCGGGTCATCGGCGTCGAATCGTCCGGCGCCCCAGCCATGAAGATGAGTGTAGAAGCAGGCCACCGCATCACACTTGACGAAGTGGATTGCATCATAGATGGATTGCGGGTCAAACGCGTCGGGGAAAACACACACTCGGTCGTTTCACGGTACGTTGATGAGATCGTCACACTTTCCGACACGTTGATCTTTGAAGCAGTGCTGTGGTTAATGGCGCGCACAAAGCTCGTGACAGAAGGAGCCGCAGCAGCGCCGGTCGCGGCGTTGTTGAATGGCTTGATCAAGGCCGAGCCCGGAACACGAGTGGCCGTTGTATTGAGCGGTGGAAATCTCGACGTGGAACAACTTCGAGGCTTCAAATGGAACTAAAGGGTAACACCGTGCGAGATGCGTTCGGCTCACGCGCCGGATTTGTCATGGCAGCCATCGGAAGCGCCGTGGGATTGGGTAACATGTGGCGGTTTCCGTATCGAACCGCCGAAGGTGGAGGCGCCGCGTTCGTCCTTCTGTATATCGGCATGACGTTCCTAATCGGCGTGCCAATGATGATGGCAGAACTCGCGGCCGGGCGTCATACACGGCTTTCCTCCCTAGGTGCGTTGCGAGCTATCGGTGGAAGACGATGGGTGCCGCTCGGATACCTCTTTGTGCTGACGTCATTGTTGATTCTGTCGTACCTGTCAGTGATCACGGGTTGGACCATCAGGTATGCCGCCGAAGGATTGCTGTCCGGCTTTCCGACGGAGCCCGGACAACGTTTCAGCGAGATTTCAACCGGTCTGTCAGCCATCAGCTTTCACATCATTACGATGGGTGTCACGACAGGCATCGTCATCATGGGCGTGAAGGGCGGCATCGAGCGAGTGAGCCTCATACTCATGCCAGTACTTTTTGCCACGTTGATCGCACTCGCGGTTTGGGCCTCCACATTGGACGGCAGCGGCGCGGGGTACGCCTTCTACCTGCGACCTTCCCTCGGAGCACTCGGCGATCTGTCCACGTTACAGGCTGCAGCGAGCCAAGCGTTTTTTTCGTTGAGCGTGGGAATGGGCATTATGCTGACCTACGGCTCGTACCTTTCGGGTCGCGAGAATCTGGCCCGTGAAGCCGTTATCATTTCAATGGCGGATTTTGGCGTCGCCTTCATCGCCGGATTGGTAGTCTTCCCGGTCATCTTTTCGCTCGGTTTGTCCGATCAAGTCACCGAAAGCACCATGGGCACGGTTTTTATCTCACTGCCGAGTGCGTTCGTTCAGATGGGCTCAATCGGCCGCGTGGTGGGTGTCGCATTCTTCATGATGCTGGCGGTGGCCTCGATAACGTCCACCGTATCCCTACTCGAGGTAGTGGCATCGGTCACGATCGACGAATTCGGTTTGCGACGACGCACAGCAACAATCTTGGCGGGACTCGCCGCCACGGTCGTGGGGGTTGCTGCGGCGATGTCAAGCGGTGTGCTGGGTATTCTCGACAAGGTAGCTGGCGAGTTGTTTGTGGTAATAGGCGTGTTAGGCATGGCATTGCTATTTGGGTGGCGCATGAAAAATGCCGCGCAAGAATTGACGGCGGGGTCTTCAAGCCGAGCATCGCGTCTCGCGCCCGGTGTCATCATGACGATTCGTTACGTCATTCCTCCACTCCTCGCCGTTCTCGCTATGGTGGCGTTGCTGGACACGATACAAACCGTTTTACGGTAAGTCTCAGCTTATGTTCACGAAAATTCAAGTCCCGACCGGATTGACGTGAGTTGAAAGTCATGCGGGAACCCGTTAGTCCCGTCCGCCGTTCGTATCTCTGACCCCAACGATGCGGACAGGAGGCGAGTCATGAGTGACGCAATCAGCGAGATGACACAGCGACGAAAAGAGAGTCCGAACGGCGCCGGCCACTATCACATTGCCGATCCGTATCCCTATCGAGTTCGTATCTCGATCGACGGGCGAGAAGTTGCATCGACGACCAAGGCCATCATCTTAAAGGAAGTTGGCAAGTCCGTGTACAATCCCGGATTCTACATTCCGCCCAGCGATGTAAAACTCGATTTGTTCAAACGCGAACCTGGTTTCACGACCACATGCCCCATCAAAGGCGATGCATCATACTGGGAGTTCGTGGGACCGGACAAGCGGATTGAACGGGCCGCCTGGAGCTATGACACGCCGTTGGCCTATTCGGACATGATCGCGCAACATTTTGGATTTGATCAGACATACGCGACGATCGAGATCAGTCCCAACTGATTGGGCTGACAACAATAGGTGGGCCTCCCACGCTCTAACTGGAAGAGCTAAGTTGTGGCTGTCACATTGACGGTCCCGGCCAATCACCGCAAGAAGCTCCTACTCTAAAAGGTAGAACACTACCGTGATCCACAAAGATATCCTCAGTACTATTGGCAACACGCCGGTGGTACGGATCAATCAGTTGAGCCCCGATCATGTCGATATGTATGTCAAGATCGAGGCGTTCAATCCAATGGCGTCGGTCAAAGATCGTCTGGCACTTGCTATCATCGATGATGCCGAAGCCCGAGGCGATTTGAAGCCCGGCGCCACGGTAGTCGAGGCAACGTCAGGCAACACGGGTATCGCTCTGGCCATGGTGTGCGCCGCGAGGGGGTACCCATTCGTAGCGGTCATGGCTGAGAGCTTTTCGGTCGAACGGCGGAAACTCATGAAGTTCATGGGTGCAAAGGTCGTTCTGACACCGGCCGCCGAACGTGGTAGTGGAATGGTTAGGGTAGCAAAGGAACTGGCGGACAAGAACGGCTGGTTCCTCACTCGACAGTTCGAAAACGAAGCCAACCCCAGATATCACCGTAACACCACCGGGCCGGAAATCCTCCGCGACTTTGCGGACCAGCGATTGGACTATTTCGTTTCAGGCTGGGGGACCGGTGGCACAATTACCGGCGCCGGACAGGTGCTTAAGTTCGCCCGCCCCGATATCAAAATCATCGCAACCGAACCGGACGTGGCGGCCCTGATGAAAGGGGACGCATGGAACCCGCACAAAATTCAGGGTTGGACACCGGATTTCATGCCTGATGTTTTCGATACCTCTGTGGCTGACGAGGTTGTGCGGGTCAGCGACGATGAAGCCATCAAGACGTCTAAGGCCTTAGCAAAGAAAGAGGGGATCTTCTGTGGCATTTCGGCGGGGGGGACTGTGGCAGCCGCGTTGAAAGTAGCTCAAGACGCGGAGCGCGGCTCTTCCATCCTCGCCATGCTACCCGACACGGCGGAACGATACTTGACGACCCCGTTGTTCGCGGACATCAGCGACGAGTCTGACGACGATATTTAGGCTTCAGAAGAACCTCAACCGGGCTGACATCAACAAACCATCCGGCGCGGTGCAAGCGAGTCGATCGCAGCGCTTCTACGGTCGGTCAAATGGCTCGGAGTTGATATGCCGTTGGGCCTCAAAGTCATACAGCGTTGTTCTCCGTAGCTGATAATATGCGTCCCAATAGCCACGGAGCGCGCGTACGTACTGCTCTTTTGCCTGATCTTTCTCCCGTTGTGCAAGGAAGAGATTATCGATAGAAATCCGGCCAATCACGTATCGGTTGTAGGCGATTTCGAACCGTGCTTCGCCCACCGTGTCCGCCTGGGCGGACAACAACAAGCCACGACGCGCTTGTGACAATTGTAACGCCGCAAATCTTGCCTCGTGCGCAACATCCACCAACGCGGCTGCCTGAAGCTGGGATGTACTCTCAACATCCGCACTGGCCGCTCTCGCCTCCGCACGTCCCGCCCCCCACTGCAAGAGCGGTATCTGAACGGAAAGTGTGAGCTGTTGTGCATCGAGCAGTTCGCGATACGCATTCGATATGTCGGAACCGGTCGCATTGAAACCGTAGCTGGCCTCTAACGTCGCGCCAGGTCGGTTTTGCAGTTTTGCCACGGCAGCGCGCCGGTCCGCTTGCACGGACTGCAACTCCCATCCCTTTATGACGGATCGATTGCGCAGCGCTGCACTGGTGGCCAATGCGGTATCCGCTTCAAAATCCGGAATCTCTGTGGGCACCACCATGTCCAATGGCGTGTCCGGCGAGATGTGCAATGCGTTACGCAGGGCCGCGAGTGACCGCTCCAGATCCAGACTCGCGGCATCAAGGGCCGTTTGTGCTTGGAGCAAGGCCAACTCACTTTGCAACAAGTCGTTCTGACCGATCGATCCGATTTGATACCGGCCGCTGTTCAGCGTGTAAAGGGTATCGTTGACGGCCGCGTTGGATGTCGCAGTTTGTAGCGCCACCTGAGCGGCATAAACATCAAAGAATAAACCAGCCGTGGCTAACGCAATGTCTTCACGGGCCTCCGTGTATTCCCGTTCCGCAACCGTTGTACGTAGCGGTTGTTCCCGCTGATTCCACTTCATGATGTTGGGTTGGAAAATTGGTTGGCTTATGCCGACCCTGATGGGCGCAGACGTCCAAGTCAACACATTCTGTGTACCACTGACTGACAGGCGTGTTAAAGAAGATGTAACAAAGAGTTCTGCGCCGGTCATTGGAATGGCCTGCGTGACTCTGGCATTGATGGCCGCTGTCGTCTTGTTTTGCGGACGAAACAGAGTACTACCATCCGGTTGGATAACCTCGATGATCGAGCGGTTATACGCGGGAAGGTTGCCCGACAAGGACAGCTGCGGAAACAGTCGGCCGTAAAACGCGTCGTCTCGATATTCGGC
>JAZDDC010000602.1:0-2549 GCA_036679565.1 Gemmatimonadota bacterium | reverse complement strand
GCCAGTGGTGCCACGGACAATGGTACGGGAACCATCATGATGCTCGAGGCAATGCGTATCTTGAAAAAAGTCTACCCTAACCCCAAACGCACAATCCTTGTGGGCCATTGGGGTGGCGAAGAACTCGGCCTGGTTGGGTCCCGCGCGTTCGCCGAAGATCACGCCGAAATCGTCGATGGCATCCAAGCAGCATTCAATCAAGACAATGGTACCTGGCGTATTGACTATCTGCAGGCACAGGGATTTTTGGGCGCGGGCGAGTTTTTGGCGCGTTGGATTGCGCAAGTACCCGAAGAGATTTCCGACCACATCGAGCTGGATCTCCCGGGCCCGCAGGAAACAGGTGGCAGCGATCACATGTCGTTCATTTGCAACAGCGCTCCGTCATTCCGCTTCCAGTCACATTATCCCGACTATCGACAATACACGTGGCATACGAATCGGGATACATACGACAAAGTCGTGTTTGACGATCTCAAAAACAACGCCGTGCTGGCCGCGACGATGGCATATCTTGCCGCAGACGATGACGACCGAGTACCGCGCACGCATTCGGTTCTTCCGCCCGGCAGGAACGGTCAGGCACGCAGCTGGGCCGCGTGTAGCACCCCACCCAGAAGTTATTCAGGTTCGCGGCGATGAAACGAAAGGGCGTAAGCGAGGACTAGAAGTATCGGGTTACCGTTACGCCCACGTACACGTCCCGGCGTAATGCATACAACGGATCGGAGGATTGCACGCCGACAAAACCGCGACTCTCCAGACCAACGGTCCAGGAATCGCCAACACGTCGATTGCCTTCGATGGACACGAAACTGCCGCTCCCGCCGCGATCGATCACGGCGACCGCGAGCAATTGGCTACTCTGCGTATCATTGAATGCGAAGCGAAAACCACCGGCGATGTCGTCATCGAACGGCGGCGCCAAAGAATTCTCACGACTGTCCCACAGGTATTCGGCCAATAAACCGACATCGGCCAGCCCATCAAACACTCCATATAGCGTGTACTCCAGACCGGCAGTCAACGCCCACAACCGTTCGTCGATTCCAGTACGTGAAATCCCCTCAAACTTCCACAGCCAACTATCAACGGTATACTGGACATCAATGCCTGTCTGATCGGTCTGGTCGTAATGCGGGATCAGTATCGGTTCCGAAGCGCTGTTCATGCCCGGCTCGAGTCGAGGCACCCGACCCGTTCCTGAAAAGTGGGACACTCCTAAGTCCCAACTGCCTACCGCGTGTGACCATCGGATTGCCCAATCTACGTGCTGACGCCCTGCGCTGGATTCAAACACGGCCTGGTCGTTGTCAACCGTGATCGGAAACCGGAGCCTGCCACCTTGCCCTGCAAACGTGCGTTGACGGAACCACGGCAGGACAAACAGGTCGATGACTCCCCACGGCCGGATAAACGACAGGTTGACCATGGGTTGACCCAGTTTGTCCTCTCCATCCAAGTTCTCGACGAGGTCCGTTTGGTTAATGACATCGACCAAATGCTGCGATTCCGTGACACCCCAAAAAACTTTCGCAATACCCACCCGCAACTCGATGGCAGACCAGGCCCGCACAAAGGTAAATTCTCGAATATCGACATGCGTTCTGCGGCCATCCGCGAGGTCGAGTCGAACGAAAGGCTCAAAGGTAAACGTGGCGCGGCCTACATCCCATGCCATATAGAGTTCTGGTTGAAAGCGTAACGACAGGTTGTTGTGAAGTTGGCCATCGTACAGGGGGGCACGCGGAAAGCCCCGCGTTTCCAACTCGATTTCGCCGGTAACCAGTCCGGTCTTAAATTCGTACCCGCTCCACGTCAGCGTCGTGCTCTTGCCGGTCTGGTGGTTTTCCATATCCATGCGACCGGGACGCCAGTACTGGTCCAGGTATTGTTCAAATTCTGATGCGACCAGCGTCTTGAGCAATCCATCTCGCCGATCGTAAAACTCGACCTTTTGCGTGCGATACTCCGCCTGATCAATCCAAGCAATCTGGCGGGTGTAACCGGAATTCTCATAGGCCGGCACACGCTCGACCACAAACATTGCAACACCATCCAAATCCTCTTCACGCAGGAACCGGTAGGTGTATTTATCCACCTCTTGCGACGAGATGTCTTCGTACGCAAACTCACTACCCATAAACGGCCCGGATTTGTTGTTTGACGAAATGCGTTTGACTCGTCGCAACGCCGGTAAATAGAGCCATTGGTCATCGTTGCCAATTGCGTGAGAGTACGTCAACAACACCGTCCCTTGCACATCTCGAGGGCGATCAAAGACCGCAAGCGACTTGTCACCGTCATCCGTCACTTCGAGTGTCTTAATACGGAGTTCGCGTGTACTTTCTTGGCCGTGACGATTCCGCAGCGTCATCGTCATTACGGATGTCTGATCCCCAAACCCGTCGTCACGACGGTCCGCCTCCTCCGCAATCGCCAAGCCGCGTGCCTCAGCGGAAAGGGCGGCGAACCCATCGGCGGCGGAATTGGCCTGAGCCACCGCAAACGTCGGGACTAACAACGAGAACAACAAGGTCACGGGCGAT
>JAZDDC010000601.1:0-4583 GCA_036679565.1 Gemmatimonadota bacterium | reverse complement strand
CCGCTATCCGGAAACCGAAGAGCGTATCGACGAGTTAGTACGTTTGCTTGAGAGTGATGCGTAGGTTTGGACACACATGTCGAAGGCGCATGGCAGGCACACGCGTGAACTGGCGAGTTGTACGCGGTTTTACTAAGGTTTGATGTTAGGCTGCGGAGTTTTCCCGCATGGACAAAAGCTCTTTGATCTGTTGAACAAATCGTGCGGTTGGTACCGGTGTGTGTAGGACGAGATTCATCCCCAAGGTTAGGCAGTATTGTTCGGAGCTGCTTACGGAACGGCCGAGTATGGCCATGATGGGTGTCTCGAGTTGACCGCGTCGTTCCTCCAGTTCTCGAATGGCTGATGCTGCTCGCAGACCCTCTGTGATTTGCGCCTGAAGGTCCAGTAAAATCAAGTCGTAGTGTTGTTCCCTAGCGCGTGATACGGTTGGTTCGCCTGCATCAGTGAATTCAACGCCGAATCCGGCTGCTTCGAGAATTGCTTGGAATGCGTCCTGCCGCTCGTTACGATCACAGGCTAAGAGAATCCATACAACCGGTACTCGTCGCCGTGCTAACGTCATACCGTGGTATCCCTTCTCTATTGCTTCGAGTCATCCCTTAACAAGGGCAAAAGCGGTGCCACTTCCAGGTGTTGTTTTTTAGGGGGAGACGGTGCTAAGGTTCGAATAGATTCTTCTTGTCACTTACTCGTCGTGGGGGCGTGGCGTTCGCCGGTCCCATGGGTCTACAGATGGATCGAAACGCTCGGATGCTGTCCCTGGGTGTCGCCGCATTTGCGATGGTGATTGTCGGGTATCTCGCGTGGAATCCTCGCGGCATGCCACGGTCTCGCAACTCTTCTTCCCCGAACGCAAATAGCGTGAAGGTCGAATACCCCGCGTTCGATCCGGGGGCCGTGATCGGTCTCCTAGATTCTGTCGCTGCCGACAGCGTCGTGCGAGTCGGGCCAGGCCGTATACGTAATCATTTTGGGAGGTTACACGAGGCAGGTCTCGAGGTGGCGCGTGAGGAAATCAGTACAGTGGTGGGTGACACCGTCTATGACGCGGTGGCGGCGCTGAGACCGTATTGGCTCGAGGATGATCTCCAAGCTGCCGTGAGAGTTGGTGGACAATTGTTAGGTGAGGTCGATACACTCGACGATATTCCGCTCGGATCGGTTGATGTCCTGCGGCTCGAATTCTCAGCAACGGAACCACACTGGGTCATTCAGATATTCATGAAGTGACGATGCGGAACTTCCGACGTCATCCGTTCGTTACCCCCTTGAACTCATCTTCAGGCTAAGAATGACCACCACGGCCCCCATGGATCATGACGATGCCGTGCGCAAGCGGTACTCTGCTGGCGCGACCGCTAAAGAACCAGCCCTCTGTTGTCCGGTCAGTTACGACCCGACGTACCTGGCCGCCATTCCAATAGAGGTGATCGAAAAAGATTACGGTTGCGGTGATCCATCTCAATACGTGGCGCAGGGCGAGACCGTGTTGGATCTCGGTGCCGGTGGTGGAAAGGCGTGTTTCATAGCGAGTCAGATCGTTGGGCCACACGGTAAGGTGATCGGCGTTGATACCAATGTGGAGATGCTGGCGTTGGCACGCAAGTACCGCGCGAGCGTTGCCAAACATGTGGGGTGGGAGAATGTCGTGTTCAGGCGAGGGCGCATTGAAGACCTTGCGCTCGACCTGGATCTCGTGGGTGAGTGGCTACAATTTCACCCCGTTACGTCTGCTGACCATCTTGCCGAACTAGACGGGGAGCAACATCGATTGCGGACACAGCAGCCGATGATTGTGGACGGTTCGATCGATGTGGTGATCTCCAACTGTGTGCTAAACCTTGTCCGCCCGGACCGAAAAGTGACTCTGTTCAACGAACTATTTCGTGTGGTCAAGCCCGGTGGCCGCGTTGTGATATCCGACATCGTAGCGGATGAATCCGTCCCAAAACATATGGAAGAAGACCCCATGCTTTGGTCGGGTTGTATTTCCGGCGCGATGACCGAGCTGAACTTTGTGCGCGCCTTTGAGCGGGCTGGTTTTCAGGGAGTCCAAGTCCTTGAGCGATCGTCAGAACCGTGGCAAACCATTGAGGGGATAGAATTCCGATCGATGACGGTGCGCGCTTTTCGCGGCGGCCGGGGTGCGTGCCTCGATTCCAACAAGGCCATCTTGTACCGTGGTCCATGGACGGAGGTACACGACGACGATGGCCATGTGTTTCTGCGCGGACAACGCAGCGCGGTGTGTGAAAAAACTTTCCGGCAGATGATGCGGCCGCCATATACGGGACAATTCGATGCCATCCTTCCACGGGAGGCCATCGACGAGGCAGATTGGGCGCCGTTCGATTGTGACCGTACCACGCCGCGGAGCGCGCGCGAATCGAAGGGTGCTGACTATCTGATCTGTCTTTCGGTCTTTGTCCTGTCATTGGGCACAGGCGTAGCAAGCGCCCAGTCGTTTGAAACACCGGCGGAAAGCGGGAATTATCAGGGCGGCGGCACCTTGTACGGCCCCCTCATGGATTTTGTGTATGAACTCGAGGCCCGTTCCGAATTGATGAATGTTCGTACACTTACGACCACGCTGGCCGGTCGAGATGTCGTATTGGCAACACTGTCCAACCCGCCGATCTTTCGACCGGATGATTTAGCCCACTCCGACAAGCCCGTCGTGTTGATCGTCAACAATGTGCACGGTGGTGAGGTCGCCGGTAAAGACGCTAGCATGGAGATCATGCGCGATCTTGTCATGGGCGATCTTGTGCCGCTTCTCGACCATGTCGTGGTATTGGTGGTCCCAACTATCAATCCAGATGGAGCGGAGGTTCGTCGACGTCAAAACGAAGAGGGTTTCGATATGAACCGGGACTACATCAAGTTGGAGTCCCAGGAAATTCACGCGTTGGTGACACAAGTCATCAACGAGTGGCATCCGGATATTCATGTTGACACGCATCACGGCGGCTCGGCGCCGTACACGTTGACGTACCAAACCAATATGAACCCTGCTGGAGACTCGATTTTGGTACAGTTCGGCAACCAACGAATTCTCGCGAGGGTGCGCCAGGCACTGCGTGCTGAAGACTATGACGGTTTCTGGTACACGGGGTACGGACAGGTGGATGGAGTCCGTGGCTGGGTGCCGACCTCCGTAGAGCCACGCAAACAACATGTGTTTTCCACTCTGGCGAATCAGGTTGGTTTCCTGTTTGAAACACCCAGTAGCTCTCATCGGGTGACGGGCAACGGTACGACGGTGGTGCCGATACAACGCGCGGACCGTTATCGCCACCAGGTGCGGGGACAATACATCGGGCTGCGTGAGTTGATTCGTTTTGCCGCTGAACATGGGGCAGAACTGCGAGCAGTGGTCCGAGGTGCGCGCGAACGTGCCATCGCCCGTGGCCACAACGACCGCGACGAAGATCAGATTCCGCTCGAGTACCGTCAGGTGAACAAGGGCGAGGACCGATATTGGGTTCGTTCGGACGACGATGACGTGGGGTTCGAACTGACCACCGGTCCAGTGTTTACACGATTCGAAACGACTCGAACCACGACGCGGCCGTGGGGATACCTCATTCCGCCCAGCCTCACCAAGGTGATCCCGCTGCTACTCGATCATGATATTACGGTGAAACGACTGACAGAGCCTGTGACGTTAGAGGTGGAGGCGTATTATGCAACAGCCGTGCGGACCACCCAATATTTTCAGGCTCACTATCTTCGGGAAGTCGATGTTCGCAAGACGACGGAAGAAGTAGCATTCCCCACCGGTACGTTCTTCGTACCATCCGGGCAGCCAATGTCTAACTTCATTAGTTATCTCCTCGAACCGGAAACCAACGACAACTTGGTGACGTGGGGATACCTTGATAACGTGTTGCAAGAATCGCCCACGGATGAAGATATCAGACGGCGCGAAGAAGAGATGAACCGGCGGTTCCCCGATGCCGGCGCGCCACAACGCCAGTTCGCACAACGTCAACTAGACCGATTGACGAATCAGGCCATTCCGCTTTACCGGCTCATGCGGCAAACAAATTTACGAGGAGAGTTGGTGGAGTCGTTTAACGGCTTTGCTCGACGTCGGTATGTCAGACCCTAACCGGTTCGAGATGGGCGCGGGTGTAGGGCCCGCGTCCCGCTGGTTTTCTATGTAAAATTATCGATCACGATGTTCTTACGACATCGCGCGCAGCGAACCTCCCGTTGGCTCTGCATCTGATTGCGGATCACCGGTCCCAGGGTAAGTTGCTCGTTGCAGTGGGGGCAGGCCACGAGGATGCCCGTCTTGAGAATGATGTCCTGAACACTCATCGACGTTTCATTGTCGAATGCGTCCATTGCCAGTCGTCGATCAACCGGTCGGCGGCGTGCGCTCTCGCCACGCCGCGCGGGTGATTCTGGTCTCGACGCCTCACGGCGATCGTCTGCGGCCGGGATGCTGAGCGTTGCATCGTCAGAGATGCGACGCCCGTCGGTATTCTGTCGGCGATTCTGCGATCTTCGTTCGTCCAATGAAATATCCTGCATGCGGGTTTCACCTTTAACCTAGCGATTCCGAGAGTCCC
>JAZDDC010000600.1:0-3042 GCA_036679565.1 Gemmatimonadota bacterium | reverse complement strand
ACCCGGACCGCTCAAAGTGGTACCACAACTATGGCTACGGAAACCTCCGCGACTACGGTCTGGCCGATAAGAAAACAGCCATCGAACAGTTGGCAGACCGCCACGATTTCATCGACATCGACAAAGTGGGCATCTACGGACACTCAGGCGGTGGTTTTATGTCCACGGCCGCCATGCTGGTGTATCCTGATTTCTTTAAGGTTGCCGTATCATCCTCTGGTAACCACAACAACGACGTTTACAACCAAAACTGGTCGGAAAAACACCACGGTGTCAAGGAAGTGGTGGGTGATGATGGTGAGGTCAGTTTTGAATACGACATCGACAAGAACGCGGACCTCGCTAGCAACCTCAAGGGACACTTGCTGCTGACCACGGGTGATGTGGATAACAACGTGCATCCGGCAGGGACGATGCGCATGGCGGAAGCGTTAATCCGAGCAAACAAGAGATTCGACTTCTTTATGTTCCCGGGGCAACGGCACGGTTACGGCGACATGCGCAACTATTGGTATTGGTTGCGTGCGGAGTATTTCGCCAAACACCTGCTTGGAGACGAACGAGCGGATGTAAACATTGCGGAGTTGGATATGGAACGAGCTAGGTAAGACTCAACATTCAACGTTCAACACTCAACGCTCAGCATCAACGGTTAACGTTCAACGTTTATTGATGGGAATTTAGATGAAGTCCTTCCTTAGAATTTTCGTCGTCGCTGCCTTTGGTTTGTCAGCTGTGGCACGTGGTGGGTATGCTCGGCAGGCTGATGTGGATGACGGGAGTGAAGGGTCGCCGCTTCCACTGGAGGCGGCTCGGACGGTTCACTATGACATGACTGAAGGATCTTGGATGTCGTTGGATGTGAGTCCGGACGGATCGACGATTGTTTTTGACTACATGGGTGATCTCTTTACGCTGCCAATTGAGGGCGGGGAAGCAACACAGCTGACATCGGGGATGGCGTTCGATGCTCAGCCACGGTTCTCACCGAACGGCGATCGGGTTGTCTTTACGTCGGATCGTGACGGTGCGCAGAACATCTGGGTCATGTCGCTGGATGGGTCCGATACGACGCAAATCACCAAAGGGAAATCCAATCGCGCCGAATCCCCCGAATGGGCGCCGGAAGGCGACTACGTGGTCGCGTCGGTCGGCGACTTTCGCGGACGCAAACTACCCACACTCCATTTATTTCACGTCGATGGTGGTTCGGGGACAAAACTCTTCGACGAGGATGACAACCGAAAGAGTTTAGGGGCCGCGTTCGGTGCAGATGGGCGGTTCATTTGGTTTTCTCGCCGCACGAGCGATCGGGATTGGAACTACAACGCGCAGGGCGCGCAAAACCAACTCGCGGTTTACGATCGAAACACCGGGAAGGTGTTCTCCAGGACATCCCGTTTTGGTGCGGGGATTCGTCCAACGTTGTCGCCGGATGGCCGGTGGTTGGTTTACGGAACGCGCCACGAAGATGGCACTGGTCTGATGCTGAGGGACCTTCAAAGCGGTGACGAACGCTGGCTTGCCTATCCGGTCCAACACGACGATCAGGAATCAAGGGCCACGCTGGACTTGTTGCCGGGCATGTCATTCACACCGGATTCGAGACACGTCGTTGTGTCGTATGGCGGAAAGATGTGGAGTGTTCCCGTCGAGGGTGGTGACGCTTCGGAGATTCCTTTCCATGTGCAGTTTGATTTGGACGTTGGCCCGCTTGTCGATTTCGATTACGAAGTGAACGACAGCGCCACATTTGTCGTGCGTCAAATTCGTGATGCCGTACCATCACCGGACGGGTCCCGCGTGGCGTTCACTGCCATGGCGTATCTCTGGGTCGCGAACGCAGACGGTTCGGACCCGCAACGACTGACGCAAGATGGCCCGGGCGAACATCAACCAGCGTGGTCTCCGGACGGGGCGTGGATCGCGTACGCGACGTGGCAGAACGGAACCGGGGCGCTCAAGAAGGTAAGCAGCACCGGGGGGAACCCGGTTGATCTGGCCGCTGGCGGATTGTACACCACGCCCGTTTGGTCCCCGGACGCGTCTCGCATCGTTGCGTTGCGTGGTGCGGCGCGGGCCTTTCAAGAATCGACTGGCGCCAACGCCGCAAGCAGTGCAACCAACGAATTGATCTGGATTCCGGCTAACGGAGGCGATGCCACCGTCATCACGCCGCTGGAGGGTCGGTCGCGACCGCACTTTACGGCCAACCCGGATCGTATCTACTTGTTCAGCGGCCAAGATGGTCTTGTCTCGATTCGTTGGGACGGTACCGATGAAAAGGCACATGTCAAAGTTCGTGGCGCAACCGTGCCCGGGGCAGCAGAACCGCAGAACGCCTCATTGATTCTCATGGCACCGTCCGGCGATCAGGCGTTAGCCATGGTCAACAGACACATCTTCACTGTAACCGTTCCGTTTGTTGGTGGAGACACACCCACGATTTCCGTTGCGAAACCGGAGGAGGCGCAGTTCCCGGCTGCTCGGTTGACTGACATCGGCGGGGAGTTCCCCGCATGGGGTGCCGACGGTCAAACGGTACACTGGTCTTTGGGCAACGCCTATTTCACGCACGATATCGGCGCGGCACGCGTCTTTAAGGATAGTGTTGCGGCTTTGGTACCGGACACGCTGGAAAACACTGACGACGATCCTGCGGTCGAGGAAGACCCGCCCGATCCGGCGCGCTACGAGCCCGCAGAGGTGCGGATCAGGTTAACCACGGACCGTGACATTCCCCAAGGCACGGTTCTGTTGAGTGGTGGGCGTGTCATAACGATGGTTGAAGACGACGTCATTGAGAACGCCGACGTTCTCATCGTGAACAATCGCATTGAAGCGGTTGGCAATGCGGGAACGCTCGACGTTCCGGCGTCCACTCGGGCGATCGATGTGTCTGGCACTACCATCATACCCGGGCTGATCGATGTGCATGCGCATATGTGGCCCGCATGGGGAATCCATCGTAGTGATGCGTGGATTTACATGGCCAATCTCGCATACGGTGTGACGACGACGCGCGATCCACAGACCAGTACC
>JAZDDC010000060.1:0-3501 GCA_036679565.1 Gemmatimonadota bacterium | reverse complement strand
CAAGCCAAAGTGGATCGCGTTTGTTGATATCTTTGGGTCACGCGTGCGGGTGCAAAGCGAGATGATCTGGGCCGTGTTGCAGTCCAACGAAGAACAGCGAGCGGCGGAACGCGCGTTTGAGCGAGGATGCCAGCAGGAGTTTGAGGCAGACGAGTGATCGTGGTACGGTGGCCGGCGAGGACGGGTGAGTCCAATATTCCCTCTGTGCCGGTCGCGGCCGTGCGAAGGAACGTCGTTAGTCGGTGGCTGGTCTGATCCACATAGCCATGAACACCACCATAGCGGTGACGATGGCGGAGATGACGAAAACCGTGGCACCAAGGAGTCCATATAACAAGCCCCCGGCAAGAAGGCCAACGATGCTCGCAACGGCGCCCGCACTACTTGCCAATCCTTGCACCGCTCCTTGCACGTGCCGATCAGTTGCTTTTGATATCGTACTCAAGAGCGATGGCCACATGACACCGTTGCCAACGGCAAGTAGCGCCGTGCCCATGTACAGCAGAGGTTTTTCGTTGGCCAGAAAGAAGAGAAAGCTCGTTGCGAGCAAGAAACTACCACCGATGACCAGGATCCGATCAGACCAGCGGGACGATGCCCATTTTAGTACTGGCCCCTGTGTTCGGGGTATGTGGTTAGCGCACATTCGTCAGAATCCGGCAGTTTCCAAAAAATGATGCCACTTGCCACCGCGGATATCAAAACTGCCGCGACGACGGGTGGTATCTCGCCCATTGCGGTGGCGCCGAGGGCGCCGGCGATTGCAGGACCGAGAATAAATCCGAGGTTTGAGGAGACAGCCATCTTGCCGAAGTTTGCGCTGCGTTCCGCTTCCGGGGTGATGTCGGCCAGATACGCGTTCGCAACGGATACGTTGCCACCGGTTATCCCGTCGAGGGCTCGGGCGAGGAACAAAACGATCAGAGGTGCGGTGATAGTGAAGTTGCCGAACACCGCTGAGTCGATAGCGATCATAGGCGTTGGTGGTAAGAACAACGCGACAAGAAAAATAATCCATGATGTCAGGGTGCCGAGCTGGCTCAGCAGAAGTATTCGGCGGCGGCCAAACCTGTCGGACCAACGGCCCAAGATCGGTGCGCCGACCAGTTGAAACGCGGAGTACGTTGCGCCCATGATGCCATACACCAATGCGTTTCCGCCCAGACGTGTCACCAAGAAGACAAGAAACGGGAGCACGATGCCGAAACCCAGCGTCCCGACAAAGTTCACTGAGAGGACGGGATAAATGGATATGGGAGGTGTGCGAACGGTTGTTGCCACGGTTGGCCCGGATAGGCATGCGAAAGATCAACGGGCCAAACCTTGGTGAGCCCAATGGGAAGTCAGACACGCAAGGTAATATTGTCGCATTCGGAGTGCAGCTCACGCGCCGTGGTTGCTACCATCCTGATCGATCTGTGTGTTCTACTGTGGTGCCATAGTCGGCTCAAGATCCTTGGTCTGATCAGAAATATGTGTGATAAATTTATCACATGTTCTGGTATCTCAATCTGATGTGATCCCCTGGCGTTATTGAGGACCTCAAGACTGCCTACATTAGATGAGTTTTTGACAAATTTGTTTCCTGCACACCAGGACCAACACCGCGACGGTTTGCTGACATTCTCAACTTCCCCCAAAGTGCGCCGACACTGGTGTCAGAAACGAATCACGTACCGCGCTTGTGTTTTACGGGGGAATCCATATGGGCGAGGAAAGTTTGCTTCATCGTTGTACGTGCGGGTTCCCGTGCTATAGTGAGGGTCAAACGGTCTATCACAAATCGGGTGCCTGCCTGTCGGTAAAACGGGTCTTGGCCGTTGTCGCGGCCCGCGAACGTTCAGGTCATCAGGTACATACTGGTGTGGAGGTGGACGGACTTGTGTTACGCCGTTTGCTTACGTCCGTCGGTGGAGAGATGGCTTGTTCTTGTCAGTCTGGCCCGTGTCCGATTCATCAACAGGCTGCCTAACAATACATCGCCGCGATTAGGTGGCTGGTTATTCTAATCCTCAAGCGCTCGCACCTCCGCGGTCGTCGTACGGAGGCGATACGACAGCTCTCGTGCCATGCCGAGTAGCATCTGCGTCGCGACGGCCGGTTCTTCGGTGGTGAGGCGCACAAACCCCGCCTTACTCATGAAGAAGACGGTTGTATCGGTTTCCACTCGGACCGTGGCCGATCTTGGAAGTCCCTCCAGGACTGCCATGTCACCAAAGAAGACGCCCTTTGCAAACGTGGCGAGTCGCCGCGCGCGTTGTTCTGTGCCGTTCAAACCTGTAATGACGCTCACGTAACCTGACAATACGAAGTACATGCCGTCGCCGGGATCACCTTCGGAAAACACGATGTAAGCTGGTCGTCTGAAAGGTCCTTGAATACCGATAGGTCTCTGAGGGCTAAGATGTCCGTAGGTAATTGTGTCTCTACGGTGATGTGGCGGATCAACGTGTCTTCCGCCCACTCAAGGGCGTGGTCGGTATCCTCAAAAATGTATGATAGTCCTATCAGTTCAGTGATCCCGAGATCGTCCAAGAACCCGCGGACACGTTCTTTGTCGCGATCGCCGGGAACGTCCAGGTACGACAGCAAGATATGGTTGCCACGGTCTTGCACCCGTTCCACGATCTGCCGCAAGAGTTGGGCACCGGTGAGGTCAATGGTGTCGATACGTTTGAGATCCAGGATGATACAAAAACGTTGAAGGTCTTCTTCGATGTGGCTGAATAGTTTGTCAGCCGTTCCGAAAAAAAGAGAGCCACTCAACTCGTATACGACGATGCGATCGCCCTTTTCTTCGAGCAGTTGCATTTCATTCTGGTCGCGAACCTTCTTGGAGTGTACGACATCGCCGCTGTATTTTCGTCGGACGATGGCCTTCCCAATCTGGTCTTTGACGAACAAGAATGAGGCAATGGCGAGACCGACGCCGACGGCCACGATAATATCGACACTGACGGTGACGACGGTTACCGCCACGACAATCAAGACGTTTTCGGCAGCCGATTTCTTTTTGAGAAGATTAAAACTCTTGATGTCGAGCATGCCCACGGCCGTGACCAGGAGGATGCCCGCCAACACTGATGACAACGGTGTGCGGCCGCCGTTCTTTACGTTTACCATGGTTGTTGCGGTGGAACCAGCCGCCGGCATGCCGCCGAATAGCCCAGACATTGCGTTGCCAATCCCTTGCCCGACTAATTCTCTATTGCTGTTGTGCTTTGTCTTGGTAACGATGTCGGAGACCACGGATGTAAGCAGGGTGTCGATCGCCGCCAACACGCTGAGTGTGAGGGCGGGAATGACGACGATTCCCCACGTCGAGGGCGGGATGTCACCAACGAGGCGAAAAAAAGCAAAAACCTGACTTGGTGTTGGAAACCCGGTGGGGATAGGCCCGAGGATGTAGTCGTTCCCCTGCAACTGTAGAAGACTTGGACTGGTGATCAGCGCGGTGGTGAAAAATGTTGCGACGCCGGCTACGAGGCCGATCAGCGCGCC
>JAZDDC010000006.1:0-4017 GCA_036679565.1 Gemmatimonadota bacterium | reverse complement strand
CATCCAGATCTCGGCATTCCCCACACTGCGGCTTTCCGACCTGTTCACCGTTTATGCATCGGCAACGTATTACAAGAAACAAGCGGACAACTTCAGCAACCCTGTCGATGCATTGGCGACCGAACTGTTTCCCCTGTCGTCTCTCGCAGTCGAATCTGAAATGGAAGCACTCAGCCTGGGCGGTGGTATTACGTATCGGACTACATCGACTTACGCACCGGGCGGCCGTATGCCTATCGAAGCAGGTGTTAGTTACCGAACGGCGTTTAATGGCAAAGGCGGTCTGACGCCAAAGACAAACGAGGTGAGGTTGAGTTTGAGGTTGTTTTACAATTTGTTTGCTGGTGGGGCACGGGAACCGGCGAGCAATGTGGATGGTGGCAGGTAGCGGCGTGCGGTTTAATTGTGCTGCCCGCTTCCCGCTTCCCGCTGCCCGCTAAAAAACGAGGGTGACTGCGGTCCGTATCGATCCAAGGCTAGATCGCCTCATGGGGACGCTGCTGTTCTTTGCGGCGGCGCTTCTCGCGCTCCTGGTGGTCGGCGTGATCACCGACGCCGGGACGGGAACCGCCGTCTCGCACCCTGACTTCGCCTCCCTACTGCGCGGCGCCGATAGTGGCACACTGGGCGCCCCGATGTGGTCCGGGTATGCTGTTGGTTTGCTTGCCATCGGCATGATGTGGGTGACCCTACTAGTCGGCTTTCGCCCCGGCCACTGGATCGGAACCGCAGTCGCCGTTTGGGGCGCGTGGTACGTCTTCGCCTTCGTGGCGTTGATGCGATCCTACCGCACCTACGCACTCGGAGAGACTGCGTTTTTCGCCGGCTTCACGGCACCATCCGCATGGCTCGTCTACGGCCTGGGACTCTCTCCGTGGATCCTACTGATCGTCGTGACGGCTGTATTCGAGCGAGCGTACTTCGGGCCCGAAGAGCAGGCCCGTTTCGAGGAGATCCTCACGACCAGTCGGGCTGCCGCACCCGGGCATCCCGATGGACACACTGACGCGACGAAAGAGACCTAGTGCAGGGCGTCTTGGAGGCCAACCGAGCGCTCATCACGCTGGTGTCGGTCGTAGCCTACCTGCTGTTGTGCGTCGGAATCGGGATCTGGTCGCTCAAACGCACGAAATCAAGCAGCGACTTTTTTGTGGCCGGCCGGAACCTGGGCGTAATGGTGACGGCGTTCGCGATTTTCTCCAGCACGATGAGTGGGTTCGGCTTCGTCGGCGGTCCAGGGCTCATGTACTCGATGGGGATGAGTTCGGTCTGGATCCTCGCATCGACCGTGATCTCCAACATCATCGTGCTCAATCTCGTCGCCAAGCGGCTTCGGATGGTCTCCGAACTCCGCGAGTGTGTGTCGCTTCCAGACGTCGCCGCCGTTCGCTACGGCTCCGAATCGGTGCGAGCGTCCGTGGCGGTCGTGATTCTGCTGGGGGTGCTAGGGTATCTCGCGACTCAAATCCTCGCGATGTCCATTGTGCTTCAGGGTGTGCTGGCGGACGCGGGCGTGTTCCAAGACCCAAGTCTGGGACTCTGCGTCGCGATCTCCTGTTCGGTACTCATCTTTTATTCCGTGACCGGCGGAATCGTGGCCTCGGTCTATACCGATTTGGTACAGGGCGTCATCATGGTCGTGGCCGCGGTCCTGATCTTCTTTACAGTCTTGGGCACATTCGAGGGCGGTCTCGCCGAGATCAGCCGAATCGTGGCCGCAGACGATCGAGCCGCCGCCAGCCCGTGGGGCACCATCGGCATGTTGAGCGGAATCTCCTGGTTTTTCGTTTTTGGCCTCGGGGTCGTCGGCCAACCTCACGTGATGACGAAGTTTATGATGTTGCGCCGTGTGAAGGATCTGAGACATGTGATCCCGCTCGGGGTGTTTGCGTACGGAACGACAGCGCTGCTTTGGATCGGGATCGGTTTATCCATGCGCGCACTCGTCCTCTCGGGGGGGCACCCTCCGCTGGCGACACCGGACATGGCTTCTTCGGAGTTCCTTCAGACGTTCACGCACCCACTTCTGGCAGGCGTCGTGTTCGCCGCGCTCTTAGCCGCCATCATGTCGACGGCCGATTCGTTCCTGAACATCGGGACCGCGGCCATCGTGCACGACATCCCGAACGCACTTCGAGGCCGGTCCATCACGAACGAGCTCATGTGGGCGCGGATCGTCACTGCGCTGCTCGCCGTCGCCGCCGCCATTGTCGCGCTCTACACCGGGGACCTGGTGGCGCTTCTGGGCGCGTTCGGCTGGGGCACCTTCGCGGCGGGGTTGGTACCGGTGATCGCGATCGGGCTCAACTGGAAACGCGCCAGCGCACGCGCAGCCAACGTCGCGATAGCCAGCAGTCTATTCGTCAACTTTGGGCTTCGTCTGGGCGGGGTCCGACTACCCTACGGCATCGACCACGGCGCGGCGGCCTTGATCGTCTCGCTCGTGCTCTTCATCTCGATATCTTTCTTGGGAACACCGCGTGCGCTTCCGACCGACATCGATCGCGTGATGGATTTGTAGGTCACGACGCAGTCGCTTTCGACTCAGATCGGTCGAGCCCATGGACGATGCCGAGACGCTGCGTCTTCTCGATGACGTGATCGTGCTCGCCGCGTTGGCGACCCCGATGGCAAGATTCAGGGAGGGGCGGTTTTCGGCGGGTAGAGCCGGCGAATCCCCCAACCGAAGTTCGACATGACGACGGAGAGATGCGTCTCCCCATCAAACACGTGCGTCTCAATCTCGAAGCTCGAGTAATTTCGCGCTCGGAGCTGCCGTGCGAGTGCGTCGATATTCGACACCATCCCGGCAGCGACCGAAATCGAGTCATCTCCGGTCTCCTCGAGAGCCCCCACCGCCATGAAAATGCTTGCGTCGAGATCACTATGACGCGCGGCGTACTGCTCCTCGTACTGCAGGGTCACTCTGCCATCCCACCAGATCGACGGACTGCCAATGATATACTCGCTGAACGTATCGGGTGCGTGGAACAACGTGTATAGGGAAAACAGGCCTCCGAAAGAATCTCCAAAGACCCCATTCTGTTCCGGAACAGTACGATATCGGGCCCGTATGAAGGGCTGAACGTCGTTACGAATAAATGTCAGAAACTCGCGGGCTCCTCCTGGTGTCGCGGCGGAATCCAAACCGATCGACATAACAGAGGGATTGCGCGCTCCCGACGTTGGCGTGAAGTCACGCGTGCGTAATCGGCCCCACACTTGAAGGTCCGAAGCACCATAACCAATGCCCACGAGGATCACCTCCTGAACTTCGGCGCCAAATGCGAGCAGTCGTGCGTACTCTACCGCCATACCGAATGCAATGTCTGCATCGAGAACGTAGAGTACGGGGTAGGATACATCTCCACTCGCGTAGCCGGCGGGTAGCGCGACGGAAATCCTGAAGTCCTGTCCGATTTCCAACGACGCCAAGTCGTGGACCTCTGTATCTGCAATCACCACCGGAGCGGTGGTGGTGGTTTGAGCTGTTAGTCCTTCTACAGGACAGATCAGGAGTCCCCAGACACATACAATTGCGAGTTGTTTCTTAATACGTTCCTCAATTTCTCCGACCGTGTACACCAAACGACAGACAGGGTCCGCCGGAAAGCGCCGTGCCCGAATTCAATAACTCAAGGTAAGGCCGACGCGGCAAGGTACAAAATTTACACATCGTGCGTCACGCCGCTATGTTACTTTCTCGATTTCACGACAGGCAAGAAACGCCTGGATGTCGTTGACGGTGTGTTGCGCATGCCCATGCGCGTAAGAAAACTAGAGGACCAAAACTACACACTCCTGAACATCATAGACCCGGCCGATGCCAATCGGCACGACCAAAGCCTCTTGATCGCCATACGGTCGGGGCAGCCACAGGCGCACGATGAACTCGTACGGCGTCACTGGTCGGAGGTCATCCGCTACGTCCATGACCTCACGAGGTCATCCGCTACGTCCATGACCTCACGGAGAACGTCGATACCGCCGAGGACGTCGCACAAGAAACCTTCGTGC
>JAZDDC010000599.1:0-2978 GCA_036679565.1 Gemmatimonadota bacterium | reverse complement strand
GCCGAGGTAGACAAAGAAGAACGTTTTTACCAAGAACACCATCTCAGCAAAGAATGTGCGTTCCACTTCGGCGAAACCCACGAGTCTAAAGCTGATGACTTTGCCAAGGATATGTTCCGGCACGCTCGGAAGGTTGGCAACGGCGATACCGAATGTCAGTGACGCAATGGCACCGCTGTAACCCAGCAGTTCCGTTAGACCGAATAAAATCAAGACGTAAGCAACCGTCGTGAACACGGTGTTTGGGAACTGCCGGATCTTTGGCAAGACGGCAGACCAAATGAAGGCACCGCCGAGACCGATCGCGGCCGCGATGAGAAACGACTTTGCAATCGAACCCGCTACACCCCCGGCGGTCACCACGTCTTCCGAGCCGGGAATCAACGCGCCCATGATGCCCAGGCTCAATACAACGGCCAGCACATCCGTGAGAGCGGACTCGAGCATTAGCATTGTGCTTGGCAGCTGAGAAATACGAAGCACACGTAACAGCGGAACAACTACCGCAGAGGATGTTCCGCCCAGTATTGTTCCGATGAGAAGCGCGGTGAGCGCATCAACCGGCAGGAGAAGATCGACGATGTAAGTGATCAGCAACGTCGTCATCGCAAAGGTCGCCAATGAGATGACGATCGTATCTTTGGCGGCGCTCCCGAGTTCGCGCATGCTGAGGTGGATGCCGCCTTCAAACAGAATGACAATCAACGCCAATGTCGTGAAAACGGGGCCGACCTGCCCAAAATCCTCGGGCGTTACAATCCCCAAAACTGGCCCCAAGACGATCCCGGCCAGCATAAGGATCAAGACGTCTGGTATCTTGGTACGTTCGAATAGCCCGGTCAGAAAATGCCCGGCGAAAACAAGTAGCCCAATGGCGAGGATTGTTACAGCCATGGGCCGGAAGATGTCACGGTCACGAGGAGGTGGCTAGATGCGCAACCTGAGTGTAGGCGATTGGCTGATGGTCGCTTCGGTATCCTTTTTTGTGCTGGCGGGAATTGCCAAAGTTCTCGAGAGGCAAGGCCGATTGGGTGTTGCTTTGGTTTTGCTCGGCGTCGCGAACGCGATTCTACTCACGCTTTCACGGGCATCCTCCACGGGATCGTAGGCGATACCACCCGATTCGCTACCGGATTTGTGTGCTGAGTCCAAATGTGAATTGTGGGCCTTTGGGGAATTCTCTGCCACGGAGCGGCAGTCGGATTGCCGCTTCTGGCCAGATTGGCCCGACACGGACGGCGGTCCCGAACTGAAGTATCATGATTTGCCGTTTGGTGCCCGTGACGACACGGTCCTGGATTACCGCGCGGCCAAAAAAACCGTCCAACGTCGCCTTCAACAATAGCGAGCTGACGGGTTGAATGCCGGCCTCGGCAAGATAGACATACTCCCCACCGGGGTCAGTAAACTTTTCTTGGTTTGCAAATCGAGCGCGATACCCCAACCATATCTGTGCGTACGCGGGCGCGGGCCAAAACGAATGCCCCACCTCTACGAAGCTCTCCAAATCCCATTGACCCTCGCCGAGCGGTATCACCTGTGCGTCGATTTCCGACTCACCCAAGGGAGCCTTGGCTCCGAACCTGAACGTGACCGGTGTTTGGCCGTTGTGAAACGTAAATGGTTGCCACCTCAACCAAGCCCTGAGATCGCCGAGCCCCGTTTTGGTAAGCTCCTGAACGTCGTCGGTAAAACGCAGATCGAAATACGGAACCTGCACCCATAGGTCCAGGTTGGGTCGTAGACCCACGATCACATCTGTGAATACTGCGCGTGCATCGGATTCGCCGTTAGCGAACCACTGTTGCGTGTTTCCCCGCACGTCGAAGCGCTCCGATGTTTTTTGAACGAACAAAGCGGATTTTACCCAAATCTTGCCGGTTCCCTGTGTCCATTGGGCGTTGAGCGGCGTGATACTCAGAGTTAAAAGAATCGCAGTGAGGCCGGTCTGTAATCGCATACGTGGGTCCGCTCCGCGGTGCAAACAGTCGTCGATGGAACACGTGACGGAGTGGCGGGGTTCCCAGCGGGAGGTGGGCGTCGGCGGGGCGTGGGATCGCCCCGCCAAAAACATTATTTCTTGTTTTTGAGCAATCCGTCGATGCTGAAGTCACCGCCACCGGTTGTGGACATGACGAGGAACGTGAAACAGTACAAGATGACCATCTCACCACCGTTGGCCCAATGCCAGAGCCCGCCGTTAGACACGTGTTGGTACCAATAGGCAACGGCCATTTCCCCGGACAAGATGAAAGCAACGTACCGCGTCCGAAGCCCCACCAGGATGGCGATGCCGCCAAAGAATTCCAGTAATCCCGCGACCCCTACTAAACTGGTTATGCTACCAATGGCATCCCGTCCAAACCAGCCAAGTAACTTTTGACCACCGTGTGTGAAGAAAGTGAATCCGATCACGATGCGCCATGTGTTCAGCGCCACGGGTCGTAGCCTATCCAGAAAATCGTTCATTACGATCGATACTCCCTGATAAAGAGTTTTCTATGCGAAGTGGACGGCGTGAACTGGTGGCAAGTTCGTCGTGACCGGGGTCCAGCTGTCGCCGGAGTTTTCGGAAATCCAAAGGGACCCGGTCGTTGTTCCAAAGGCCAGAACATTACCATCTTCGTTTACATCTAACGCGTGTCGAAATGTTAGGTCGTATGCGTGATCTTGCGGCAAACCGTTTTTCAACGTCTCGAACGACTCTCCGCCATCGGTTGTTCGAGTGACCACGAGTTGTCCGTCTACGGGGATACGTTTCTCGTCACTCACACCCGGTACGAACCACGCTGTATCCGGGTCGTGTGGATGAACCGCGACGGCAAACCCGAATGATGATGGTTTGACTGCAGTCATTTCGGTCCAGGTTGCAGCGTGATCGGTCGATCGAAAAACCCCGTTGTGATGTTGGGCCCAAAAATGACTTGCCGCGGTCTTGCATTGAACTACGCGATGGGGATCCTGGATGTTGGCATCGT
>JAZDDC010000598.1:0-5056 GCA_036679565.1 Gemmatimonadota bacterium | reverse complement strand
GGGGGCAATGTGTTCCCATCGAATATTGACATCACCGCCGATGACCTTGAGTACTCGGTCGACCTCCCGTCGCCTCAGTTCACCGCACTGATGGATCTCTATCTCGTTGGGGGATTTCGCGTGAGCGGAGGGCTTTTCGCCTCGTCAGATGACGTCAACCTCGAGGGTACGCTGACCCAAAATGTCCAGATTGGCAACAGTACCTACACGCCAGCCCAAATTGGTACCCTCACTGGTACGGTGGTCAACAATGACACGGGACCATATCTGGGCATAGGGTTTGGCAACCCGGCCAGCTCACGGATCGGATTCTTCTTAGATCTCGGGATCGCCTTTCAGGGGAAACCAGTGGTAACATTGGGTGCTGACGGACCCATCCAGTTCCTACCCGGATTTCAGGCCGATCTGGAAGCCGAGCGACTTGCCGCCGAGGAAGACCTCGAACCGTTCCAATATTATCCGGTATTGTCGGTTGGCTTCTCGATAAAACTCGCGGGGTAACACGGGACCACGGCCCGGCCGGCCGCATGAGCCGGCCGGATCCACCCTACCCTTCCCGCATCACCGTGTTGGGATTGACCGTCGCGGCACGTAACGCCGGTGGCAAACTACCCACCACGGTCATCACCAGCGCCAAGCCGATGGCCAAGGCAAACGTCAAGGCATCCATTGGGGCGACTCCAAAGAGCAACGCCTCCATGGCCTGACCGGCAAAGTATCCAAACACGGCCCCGACCAACACACCCAACCCACCCAACACCACGCCCTCGCGGAGAAACATCGCCATGATGCCGCGCCGGTGTGCACCCAGCGCCATGCGCACACCAATTTCGCGGGCGCGATGCGTGGCGGTAAACGACAACAAGCCGTGAATGCCGACCGCCGCCAAGAGGAACGCCAACACCGCGAATGTTGCCAATACGCGGACCTGCACATCTCGAGATTCTGTGTTCGAAGCCACGATCTGCTCTAACAATTGCACGCTCGATAGCGGTTGCATCGGGTCCGCACGCTGGATGATGTTGCGAACGGACGGCACGATACTCAGGGGATCCCCGGACACACGCACGGCGATGTCCTTTGGCGCGTAAAAAATTAGGCTCTGATCTGCAACCTGCAGGTACGGTAGATACACCTGCGGTTCATTCTGCCTTTCGAGGCCCCGCACACGTATGTCACCGACCACACCGACAATCGTGCGTTTGTTAAACGCGAAACCAAAGCTGCGCCCCATTGGGTCTAGATTGGGCCAATATCGATCGACAAATGACTGGCTTACGACTGCAACAAAGGGTCGATCCGGAAGGTCGGACTCCATCACATCGCGCCCGCGCAACAACGGTATGCCGAGTGTGGCGAAGTAGTCTGGCGAAACAAAACGCAAGCTTGCGGTTACGTTGTCGGCACGATTGGACACACCACCGTCCATCTCTACTGGCCAAATACCGCCGCCCATGACCATGGGAAGAAAGCTCGTGTAGGCCGCACTCTCGACACCCGGTAACGCCCGCACGTCATTGAGCACACTTGTATAGAACGCACCGCGGGAAACGGTTGTGGCATACCGCGGCCACGGAAGCCACGTCCTCGCCGTGAGCACACCAGCTTCTTGAAACCCCGGATCGGTGGATCTCACCTCTGATAGGGCGCGGATCAACAGGCCGGACGCTATGAGAAGGACGACCGATGCCGCGACCTCTACCACCACAAGGGCGGAACGCACCCGCTCGCCACGCATGCCACCACCACGAGCACTTTCGCGCAGACCTGTTACCACAGCTTCCTTGCCTGCCCGTAACGCCGGAAGTGCCCCAAAGCCGATTCCAGTCAGCGCCGTCACCGCGAGGGCAAATGCCAGGACGCGTAGGTCGATCGATGTGGCCTGAACGATCGGCATGGACGGTGGCACAAGTCGCGCCAGCAGGGGCAACGAGACATAGGCAAGCAGCACGCCCAGTCCACCACCAATCGTGGCCAGTGTCAGGCTTTCCGTTATGAGTTGCCTTGTTAACCGCCGTCGTCCGGCGCCCAGAGAACTTCTTACCGCGAACTCCTGTCGGCGTACCATGGCGCGAGCCAAGAGGAGATTGGCAATATTCGTACACGCAATGAGTAGCACACAGAAGGACGCACCCATCAACGCAACCAACAGAAGCCGAGCTTGACGGGGGACCTCCTCACTCAGGCGATTTACGCTGGCGCTGTTGCGTTCATTCTCCGCCGGATACGCGGCCTCGAGTTGCGTCATCACCTGACGCATCTCGGCGCGCGCCATCTCGAGCGACACACCACTCTTCAATCGCCCGATCACCTCCAAATAGTTATTGTTTCGATCTTCAAAATCATCCGGTGTGAACCGGAGAGCCGACCAATATTCGGCGCGTCGGTCCGGAAACAAAAACGTAGACGGCATCACACCGATAATAGTGAACGGTTTGTCATCCAATACAACGCTTTGTCCCAATACGTCCGGGCTGCCGCCGAATGTCCGCTGCCACAAGCTATACGACAGAACGACGGTTGACACGGCATCATCCGAGTCAACCTCTGGCGAGAAGTAGCGACCTAACAGCGGTTGCACGCCTAACGTCTGAAGTAACTCCAATCCGACATCGGCTCCCTGGACTCTTTCAGGATCACCTTCGCCCACGAGATTTGCCGAACTACGACTATACGGCGTCATTACGTCGAAGGACGTCGTCATTTCGACCCAGTCACGGTAGTTCGGGGGCGACACCTCCATCCGTGAGTACCCGGGTGGCGACTCCCAAACACGCACCAATTTGTCTGGCTCGTCAAACGGGAGTGGTCGAACCAAGACCCGATCGACGACGGTGAACACGGCGGTATTGGCGCCGATCCCAAGGGCCGATACACCGATAACTGTTAACGCGAATCCTGGAGACCGGAACAGGGAACGACCGGTGTAGCGCAGGTCCTGCCGCAGTGCGTCAGCGTGCAGTGGGACGGCGTGACGTACCACGTCAAACCCGACTTCAGTCCACAGGGCAACAAGGGGTCCAACACCCTTGGCTCGACGCCGTTTTTCCGCGAAGACGGCACACATTTCATCGCCGTAGGCGGCGCGGAAACCAGCCGGATATAACCGTAGCAATAGGCGATACAGAAACATCACGCCCTCCCCGATGCAAAACCACTGGACCGGGCAAGCTGTACCAACCGTTGTAGTCGCGCAGCCTCAGCGTTGGCAACGTCTGTTCCAAACGGCGTGATGCGATAATACCTACGACGTTCGTCGTCACGCGACGCCGCGGGGCGCCGGCGCGCCTCCACGATCAATCCCTGCTCTTGCATACGCTGGATGGAGCGATACAACGTGCCAGCGCTGAGCCGCAATTCCCCGTTTGTGCGGGCGGACACGTCCTGAATGATGGCGTAACCGTGCCGCTCCCCATTTGCCACGGACATCAGAATGTGAAACGTAGCCAACGGAATGGGGAGCAAATCCTCGGCATCAGTCTTCGACTTCTTCATATCGCAATATACCCATGCCGTCTATATCCGCAATGGGTATACCCGGTGTGGTCAGATGCTACACGCCGAAAGGCTGGAGGGCTCGAGAGCCATGTGTCCGAGAAGCGCACCCATCATGAACTGAAGAACAAGTTGCGAATCATGAAGTACAAAACTGTTCCCGTGATGACGGGAAGCACGTACTTCGTCAAGAGATACCACAACCTGAGTGTCTTTCTTGTCAATGTACCGGCGCCCACCGCGAGTTCACCCACCGGATCATCCATGAACCAACCGACAAACACCACCGTCGCAAAGGCGCCGATACCCAAGAATAGCGTGCCCGCCCAATTGTTCATCCGCACGAGCCACTGAATGTCAAAGGCGGGGGCAAGACCCACCACCGCGATTGCCGCGCCCATGGTGTACGCAAGCTTCTTGCGTTCGATCTTGGTTTCGTCCATCAGCGATGAGACCACCACCTCGAGCAGGGAGATTGTGGATGTAAGTGCGCCGACAATCAATGCAACAAAGAAGGCGATGGCTACTGCCCGGCCAAACACACCCATCGAGTCGAACGCCGCCGGCAAGGCAATGAACAACACGCCTTCCGCATCTCCCGGCGCGAGCCCCTCGATGAGATGGCTGAATCCCAGGGCGAAGATCACCGGGAACACGACGAGCCCCGCGATGAACGCCACACCAAAGTCGGCGGCGGCGATGATCGAGGACTCTCTGGGAAGATTGTGCTCTTTTCCCAGATAGGATGCGAACGTCAACAGCGCACCCATACCGAGACTGAGCGAAAAATATGTTTGTCCTGCCGCGTCAGCGATTGTCTGTGGATCAAAAATACCAGAGATGTCGGGCGTTAGGTAAAAACGGTACCCCTCGCCCGCACCGTCTAGACTTACCGCCCAGACCGCCAGTCCAACCAAGATGATGAAGAGAGCCGGCATCAGGATGGTCGCCGCACGCTCGATTCCCTTTTTCACTCCGCCACTGACTACGAAGACTGTCAGCGCAATGAAGACCAGGTGAAACACCGCCGCAAACGGCCCCGACGAGATATCTCCAAAGTGGGCAGCCGGATCCTGTGGCAACCCCACGAAGATGGCCTCCAAGCCCAAACGCAGTGCCCATCCGGCGATGACCGAATAGAACGCCAGGATGAAAAAGCCCGATGCGACGAATAGGTAGCCAAGTGGGACCCAGCCCGAGCCACCGGCCTTCCGCAGGGCAGAAATGGGACTGAGACGCATCTTGCGCCCGATAGACAGCTCCGCCATGAGCAGCGGGATGCCAACGATAAGGGTCAAAAGTAGATAAAGAACAACGAATGCAGCGCCACCGCTTTGCGAGGCAGTCGCGGAGAACCGCCACATGTTCCCCAAGCCAACGGCGCTGCCCACCGCCGCAAGCAGAAAGCCCATGGAAGAACCGAAGGATTCTCTTTCGTTCTTGTTTACCATGTTTCGCTATTTGGATCGCCCAGAACAATGCACAAGTGTTCTCGCCACGCGAAGCCAAAAGCAGACGTGTTCGGACGACGCTTGTTGTTGGTATTCATGCTCCCCGTGAG
>JAZDDC010000597.1:0-6879 GCA_036679565.1 Gemmatimonadota bacterium | reverse complement strand
GTCCTCGGAGGTTGGCGCGAAGGACCCGTCCCTTGGCAACCTAGAAGGGTGGGGACAACCGTACCGATTGCTCTGCGTAGTCAATGGTGACGACGAATTCTTGCCAGAATTCATTGCCAATGTAGGTAGGGGATTGTGCAACGACGAGGCCGTGCAGGTCTCGGACGGTAAATCCCGAAACCGTCACCGAGTCGATCACAATAAGGGTGGCTTGCATTTCCCCGCGAGTCCCAATCGCGTTCACCGCGTCGCCGTTCTCCAGCGCCGTGCCGAGGCCGAGTTGAACCGCTGTCCGTTCTGACAGGACGATGCCATTTGACGCACCGGTGTCCATCCAGCCGGAGACCCTTCGTCCGTTTATCATCAACTCTTTGAGCCGTGGTGTATGGCCGTTCACATCCACCGCCACGGGTTGTGCACGATCAACATTGGCTCGCGGTTGGGATCGCTGTCCCTTGGTACGAGATGAGAGTCGCAGCAAACGAGACGGATAATCGATCTGCACGACCGACGAGCGGAAGAAGCTTGCACCGAGTGTGCCGTGGATGGGTTGGCCGCCTATGATGAAATGGCGGGTCTCGGCAACTATGATTGGCAGCGGGTCGAGTACAAACTCGCCGAGCCGAGCAGACTCGAGCAAGGCCCGTCGAAACGGAATTTGCCGCGGACCACCGCCTACGATAAAGCCCGCCGGATCGGACATCTCAAGAGATAGATTGGCGGCCACCGAAGGATCGAGGACGGATGGAAACACTCCAGTGTCGATGTTCATGCGAATTGGCCCGTAGCCGTCTATCTATACCGCCATAACCTGAACACGATGTGCTTGGTCACTTGTCTACGCCCACGTTGGTCAAAACAAACCCGCGATAGTCCATGCGGAACAAGGAGACGCCGTCGGATACCCGCCGGTAGTTCCAGCCATAGAAATACGGCGCTTCCTTGCTGACCCTGTACGTGATCAATTGCGTACCGCCCGAGACCAAGACATCGATGTCACGCACGCGTGCTGTTTGTCCGGAAGGTAGTTGAACATCCTTGAGCGCGTATGGATAAACCGAGACGCTGCCTACGGAGGAGTAATTGTATGTACGAAGCCGAATACCCTCGCGATCTTGCAGATCAAGAAACGGAAGTACAAAACCCAGCGAGGCAAAGTCGAACACCGGTTCCCCGTCCAAATCGTGAACTTCAGGATAGGTTTGTCCATCCGGCTTAACCGTCAATTCGTTAACCTCACCGCGTGACACTGTGATGAAACTGTATGTGCCACCATTCTCGACAGTCGGGACTGCCGGAAACATCCTGTAGTGCAGCTGACCGGTTTCACTGTCGATTATCAGCAAATCAAGATTCGGATATCTTTGCTCGCCCTCTTTTTCACCGGTGAATGACCACTGTATCCAATCGGCTTTACGACCACCAGCCATTACATCTCTGACATCAAACGACACTTGTCTCGTTATCGGCCCGTTTTGCGTAAACAACGTGGCGCCATAGACAATTCGAAGATCATGCAAGTCTTCGTTTCGGAGTTTCAAATCGCCGGGTGCGTATATCCTCCACGCCGCGGCGTTTTCAAATGCGGAAAGGGGAATTGCTTGTCGCTCAATTGCAGTGCTTTCGGTGTCGGGTTGCTGAGCGCTGCTAACGCTGGTGAAAGCAAGCCCTGTCGCCGCAACGGTTACGAAGATTGTCACTGATTTCATCGTTTTCTCTTTGTTGGGTGAGTCTGTATTTTGCTGCCTCGTGCTTACCTGTTGCGGCGCACACCGTCCCAGGCGATGATGGCTCCGTTGTTCACATACTCAATCACCGGCGGAATGCCATCGCCTGGTGTGACGGCGATGTAGTAAACACCGCCGTCGCCATCTCGGCCGGGTTCGTAAATATCGCCGTCTGTGAGATTGAACCAATTGGCGTTGACTTCCCAGACTTCAACCGATCCGCCATCAGCCGTCGGTATCATCTTTTTGCCGATCACGCTCGCCTCTATCCAATAAATTCCGAGATTCGGAATTACCATTGGGAGTGTCGCGACATATCCTGCTCGCAGTGGGAGTGCCGCGAACGTCAGGCCGCCGATCTGCCCGGCGAACATAGGCATTGCCAAGTCACGCGGTTGCCCCTGAACTTTCCGCCCATCTGCAAAAGTCACATCGGCGGCGAAATTCTCGCCCGTCATGTCATAGTGAACTCTTGTGGGCTGTTCAGGCGGCCCGTTCTCAAATTCAAGAGTAAGGCTGAGGATCTGCAGGGTGGTGCGGTCAAGTGTGCGTGTGCCGATGCTGGCGCTACCATTGCCTGGGCGCATGATCTGGACATGAGTCCAATTGCCATGCTCGCCAATCCGAGCCGGCCGGCATCAACTCCTGGCGAACCTACTGGCACAGTGTAACAATCCGACGTGTAGTAGCATTCATCGTTGACATCGTAGGAGTAAGCCCGCGACGATGCGCCTTGCCGGGACGCCGTGGCGCCGCTCGCACTGAACGTGAGCGTGCCACCAGCAACCAGACCGGCAACGAATACCTGCATTTTGTTCATTTCAGCAATCTCCTGTTTTGCATTGGATCGTTTCGGTCATTGTCGAGTGAGAGGGCGCCCGGTGGATAGACCGGCCAGGATTCTGCCCTATCAAAATGATTGATCGACAAGGTGAGCGAATCGGGAGGAAAATCCATACAACGCGAGGTGAAGTTGAGATAAACGCCAGGTGATGGTCCCGCGGAAGGCACGTGACCGCACGTCTTTGCCCGGGCGGTTGGATGAAGCGGGTTGGGGGGGAGCGGCGCTCTCTGAGCCTACACTCGGCGGATCATCTCTGGATCCCTGTTGGCGGTAACCCGCAATAGATTCTTGGACGCTGGTTCGCTGCATGCCCGCGAGAAAGCACTACCGCACCGACACGTCAATCGCGGCTGTGAGGTTTGCGATGGTTTGTGAAAACCGACCGCAGCCAAGCGCGTCCACGAAATCATCCTGCGCTTGCCGCCAGAGCGGGACCGCCCGCTTGAGAATGCGGCGCCCCGATGGTGTTATCGCCACGACTCGTGTGCGCCGATCTTCGCCCTCGCTCACAACCAACCACCCGGCCCTGATGAGTGGTTTAAGGTTCCGAGACAACGTCGTGGCGTCCATGACGATGGCGTCAGCAATAGTCTGGAGATCTGCGGGTCCAAACAAGGAGGTGGTGACCAAGATAGGTAGTTGCGTCGATCGTAATCCTAACGGTCGGAGCACATTGTCGTAACGCTGTGTGACAACCCGTGCGGCCCGTCTGGTGTTGAGGCAGAGGCAGCTCGAAAGCATCTCGCGGAGCTTGCCGTTCGGGACGGCTGATGACGTGGTCACAATTGCCAGTATGTACAGATATTGGCTTGTGTCAACCCCATTTTGTTTGTTTGCGTGCGGCAACACCTTCCCATGACACGTCGCCAGGTTAGGCTATGACCCGTCGGGTGACATGCGGAGTGCATTTGCAACGGCGGCGAGCAGCGCATGTTGCCGGAAGGGTTTTTGCAAGATGGTGGCCCCAAAGTGCTGCGCCACCTCCAGCGGTGTCATCGAATCAATTCGCCCACCGCCGGAGACCGCCAGGAAGGGAAGCGTGGGAAATTCCTTGCGGGCCGCTTGCATGAACTCGATACCATCCATGACCGGCATATACATATCCACGATCACAAGATCGGGCCGCTGATCGCGACAGAGGGCCAAACCGATTTTCCCGTCGGGGGCTTCGAGCACGTCGTAGGCGTGTCGTGTCAGGACACGCCGTAGCAGGGCACGCAGTTCGACGAGGTCGTCTATAAGCAAAATTCGAGGCATCGTTATAGCTGTATATGCAGATAATAATTCAAATGTTTGTGGATGATACATGTGGGGGACCTGCAGTCCCCCACATTCGGTTGAGGTCATGTAACCGTTTGCACGTGAGACAAGCTCAAGTTGTTTGCGATTCGATACTGAATGTGCCCACCCGGATTCACGAGCAGTGGGATCGAGTAGTGTACCCCGCGTGAGCCGATTGGGGACAACACGATCTGTAGGTTGTTGCCAGCAGAATTGAGGTACCGTGGCAACGTGAACTCTCTGGTGGTGAAGCTGGTTACCGTACCAATTCGTCGAACTAACGCCCCACTGACGACGTACACACGGACGTCGAGCCAGTTTTCGTTGTCCACTTCAAGCGTGATACGATTGTCTGTAGCCTGTTGTTGTTCTTCTTCTGCTGTCTGCGCCGACGCAGATTGCCAGGGCACGACCAACGTCGCGGCAAGAGCCAATCCGAACAAAGGCGCAAAGAATTTATTGTGTTTCATTGTTATCACCTCTTCTTATGTATTCGTGGGGATTGTCGTCACCCACTGGACACTAGCGTTGTTGTTACCATGACAAACGTGGCGCTACTATCGATAGTTCCCGAACGTGTCATGGCCAGAGTTTGCACTGGCGCGGCGCGACCGACCGGTTCAGCGCAGTTTCACTCCTTGCATATTTAGTTTCTGATGTTTAGTATATCATTGTGCCACGTCATAACAGTCTTGCCCAGCTCGAGCTTTTCATTCTCCTCGGTCTTTACCGACAGGGGGGAGCGGCGTTTAGTGGTGACCTCCGGCGGCAAATAAGGAACCGGACGGGGCGTGGGGTTTCACTGGCGGCTGTATTTGTAACATTGTCGAGGCTCGAGGATCGTGGGCTGGTGTTTTCGGAGATCTCCGAGCCCCGGCCGGTTCCTGGTGGTCGCGCTCGCAAGAGATTTGTGCTCAACGCCAAGGGCGTTGCCGCGTTGCAAACGGCGGTCGTTCAGCTGCGTGGTATGTTGGAAGACGTACCGAAACGTTTGGTGCTCAAACCTCGATGAAAGTTCCGCGTCTTGCACGCTTGATATTGGCGCGTTCGGTTCGTCGCAAAGACAGACCCTATATTCTCGCCGAGATGGATGAGGAGTTCGAAAGGGTGGCTAGTGAAACCCACCTGCGCGCAGCACGACGGTGGTATTGGCGGGAGGCACTGAGTGCGATTCTGCCGGGTATGATGCCCAAGCACCGTCGCGGGCGACATGTCTCCAACTCAAGCAATCGCGTCATCCGCCGGGCATTGCTTCAGTCCACGCGTTCCTTGCGCCACCAACCGTTGTTTGTCGTATCGGTCATGGGTACACTGGCTTTGGGGGTGTCCGCCGCAACCGCGGTGTTCTCCTTGGCAGAAGCTGTTTTCTTTCGGCCACTCCCGTATCGCGGATCAGAAGAACTTGTTGTCCTTTCGTCGTACGACCTGAGTGGGGGGCTCGACGATCGCGACATTTCTGGTCCGGACTACTTCGACATCGAGTCGCAGAACCGGGTGTTTGATGCGATTGCGGCATACGAGCTTGTGCCTGTAGCCTTGGAAAACCGCGATGGCTACGGTGTAAAGATTGAAGTAGCGCGTACGACACCGGAACTCTTCAACATGTTAGGCGTCGAGTTGGTGGCCGGTCGTCTGTTGGCGGAGTCGGAGGTTGGCCCTGCGGCTCCTAAATACGTGGTCGTTGCGAATCGACTTGCGACGGATCTTTTCGGGGACCCGCGTACTGCCATCGGAGCCACTCTGTCACTCGACAGCGAATCATTTCTGATTATTGGAGTCATTCAGAGAAGCCCTCCTTTCGACGCATTGGACGTGGATGCGTGGGTGCCTCTCCACTATGGCCCAAACTCCCTCCGGCGCCGGGCAGGTGTTTTGCGCGTTGTGGCGAGTTTGCGTGAAGGAGCGGGTCCGGAATTGGTGCAAGCTGATCTCGATCGCATTGGGTTGGCGCTCGAGTCTGCGTTTCCGGATTCCAACCTGGGGCGTCGTTACGTGGCACGTTCCCTCAAAGAAGTGTTGGTGTCGGAGTTTGAACCTGCTCTTGCGGCTCTCACGTTGGCCGTCTCACTGTTATTGCTGATTGCCGTTGTGAATTCATCGGGTCTTCTTCTGGTTCGTCATGTACAGCGTAAGCCCGAATTTGCAATCCGCGCAGCACTCGGAGCGTCACGTCGCGACATCTTCGTACAGCTTCTCTTTGAGGGCTTGTTGATCGGTGTGGGGGCTGGCGTTTTGAGCCTAACGGCCGCCGTGTTGTTGGTTGGTGGCGCGACGAGATTTCTCGACAGTTCCCAGTTTGTCGACATACAACCAAACGCACTGACGCTGCTTGCAGGTATCAGCATCGCGCTGGCCGCCTCACTGCTGGCGACGGTGGTTGCTGCGTGGTCGGTCAAACCAGGTTCGCTGGTGCGTGGTCGGGTGGCATCGAAGCACACGGGTCGGACGCGTTCATTGTTGTTGGCTGGTCAGGTCGCCGCCACGACGGTGCTGATCGTATGCGTTGCACTCCTGGGTCGCAGTCTTCAGCGCTTGGTAGACGTCGATCCGGGGTTTGAGTATCAACAACTCGTTGCGGCGGCGATCGATTTGCCGAGTGTGACGTACCCGACCGACATGCGGGTTTATCCCCGATGGCCGATGATGCAAGGCTTTTACGATCGGGTTGTACTCGAGTTGGAGGCCGTCCCCTCTGTGACGGCTGCATCTGTTGCCTGGCATCATCCCATGAAGCGTGGCTGGTTAACGCGTTTCTTGCCGGAAGGTGCGACTGAGATACCGCTTGGCGAACGAGAAAGGGTCAATCTCAGAGCCATCTCGTCGGGGTACCTCGACGTGGTGGGTGCGAGGGTTCGCGCGGGGAGAGACGTCGCCAAAACTGACGGTACCGAGTCGGACCGAGTCGTGTTGGTTAACAGGTCTCTCGATGAAAGGTTCTTCGGTGATGCGGGTGCCGTTGGCAAGCGGGTTCAGTTCTTTGGTGAATGGTGGCGGGTCATCGGTGTCGTTGACGATTTCAAATCGCAC
>JAZDDC010000596.1:0-2134 GCA_036679565.1 Gemmatimonadota bacterium | reverse complement strand
GCTCTTGAGGAGGCCGTGTCACGCGGACTGCACGACGCACCGATCGCGAAGGCAATGGTAAGCGGGGACAGGGTGGCAAGGATGGTGTACGCATGGCGTCGCACGAACTCGACACTGTGAAACGGGGTAGGTGATAACGGGCTCATGGCTGGCAAATTTGGCGTAAGTCCTTTGAAATCAGCGTACTTTGGTTAAATTGTATGCGATACAAGATCAATCCGGGAGAGCAACTCCACAATGAGTAACCGAAGCAATCGACGTGAACGGTTGATGGGTCTGATGGAACCGAGTAGCCAAACGTGCGACGAGTGCGGTGGACCTTTGGAACTCGGCAGTGACCGCAATGGCTTTTCGTTGGAATGGTGCAGCCAGGGGTGTTTTGCCCCACGTCCAGTGCGGACCAGGCGCCCACCATGTCCCGAGTGTGCAGGGCAAAACTGGACAAGCACGGAGGGTTGTCGCGACTGCGGGCACGAATGGACCATTCGTGCGTGTCCCTGGGATGGTACCGTCGTGTACTGGCGTCCTCTCAGCGCAACCCTAGGGCAAGAAGTCGTCGACGCCGCATAAGCGCCGACCCAACACTCTGAATCGACAACAATCATGGGCAAAGCGTGGCCGGGGGCTCGGCGAGTCGATCGACTCAAGGCGAAGCAAAAGGAATCGCAACTGGCGCAATCCGTACCGCGTGCTGATGTCGCGGAGCGTGTGAAAAACGCTCCGCGTTGCACGGTTGCCGATGCGGCTACCGCTCTCGGGTTGCCCTCCGCCAAGGTGTTATCGCTCGTGCTTTCCGGGAAACTCAAGGGCGGACGTGATGGTGGAAAGTACTGGGTGAGCACAAAGTCACTAACGGATTTCAAAACATAGAGCCAGCCACGCCGTGGCATCGCTGACTTCGGTTCGCGAGGCTGGAAAATTTACCAACCCGCTTCTATCTTCCGGCCCCGGGCGGTGTGAGGATTGCGCGTGTGGCGCAAGACCACTCACATGACGGTGGCTGTCCATTCCACGTGGAGCACGCATGCCAATCGAAGAGGATATCGTTGTCGGTAGTATCCCCAAAAACCAACGTGAAGAGATTCGTGTTACGCTTTCCAATTTCAAAGGACACGATTTGGTGGGGGCGCGGGTGTGGTTCAAGACCAAGGACGGCGATCCACGCCCATCGCAAAAGGGTATTACCGTCAATGTAAAAGTGCTTCCTGAGTTAATCGGGTTGCTTGAGCAGGCTGAAAAAAAGGCCATTGAGTTAGGTGTGCTCGATACGGACGGTGAGATCCCACCACCGCCGGAACCTGAGGGGGAGTAAGCCCCCCCCTCGCTGGCCGACCTTTAGATGGGCAGGTAGAAAAACGCCACGCCCAAGATGAAGTACACGGCCAGGAGTTGTACCCCTTCCATCCAGTGCGTTTCGCCGTCCTGGCATATGAGTGCCATGATGCCCACCGATGCGCCAACCGCGAACACTTCCATCATGGTGAAGTGAAGGTCCATTGGCGTCGGCCCCACGAAATAACTCAACAAGACCAGCGCAGGGGCAACGAAAAGGGCAATCTGCAGGGACGAACCAACGGCCACGTTGATCGATAGGTCCATCTTATTCTTCAGTGCAACGAGAATAGCCGTTGAGTGCTCCGCCGCATTGCCCACGATGGCCACCAGAATCACCCCAATAAACACCTCGTTCATGCCGATTGCCTGTCCGGCTGGCTCCACCGATGCCACCAATGCCTCGCTCATAAGACCAACGGTTGCGGCTGAGGCTAACAGGACGACCATGGATCGAGTCTTGGACCAGACGCCGTGCTCGTCTTCGGGGTCGTGTGGTGAGCCGGCATAAAGCTCTTGATGCGTTTTGAGCGAGAAGAGCAACAGCAGCGCGTACGTGGCGATGAGTACGATGGAGATTACCAAGCTCAGTCGTTGTTCGTTTCCCGGGGTGCTACCGCCTGTCACACTTTGGAAAACGGTGGGAATCATCAACGAGATGGTGGCCAACACGAGAAGAGTGGCACCTGTGGCGGCCGCGGTGCGATTGAAATGCTGAGTCTTGTGTCGCAAGCCCCCGCCCAAGGCGGCGAGGCCAAAGACCAGGAGGATGTTGCCGATGATAGAGCCCGTTATGGACGCC
>JAZDDC010000595.1:0-6306 GCA_036679565.1 Gemmatimonadota bacterium | reverse complement strand
CCACAATGGTCATGCTGCACGAAGGCTTGGGTTGTCTCGCCCTTTGGCAGGATTTTCCTGAGAAGCTCGCCGAGGCAACAGGTTTCGGCGTTTTCGCCTACTCGCGCGCCGGATACGGCCAATCGGATCCTGTCGAGCTGCCGCGCCCCCTCGACTACATGTCACGCGAGGCGTTGCAAAGCCTACCCGAAATCCTGGACGCAATCGGTTTCACGCGCGGTATCCTGCTCGGCCACAGTGACGGGGCGTCGATTGCATCGGTCTACGCCGGTAGCGTCGAAGACTTTCGCGTCCGCGGTCTTGTCCTGATTGCACCGCACTTTTTCACAGAACCATCGGGGCTTGCGTCCATCGCCGCGGCCCGACGGGATTACGAGACCGCCGACTTGCGCAAGAAATTATCAAAGTATCATCGCGATGTAGACAATGCGTTCCGCGGGTGGAACGAGGCGTGGCTCGATCCCGGTTTCGAAGAATGGGACATCACCGAAACGATCGACTATTGGCGGACACCGGTCCTGGCTGTGCAAGGTGACCGGGACCAATACGGTACACTTGCTCAGATCCGTGAAATCGAAAATCGGATCTATTCGCCTGTTCATGTCGAGATCCTCGCCGGTTGCGGCCACTCGCCGCAGTTGGAACAACCGGACCAAACATTGACCGCTGTCGTGGACTTCACTGCGCGGCTGGAGCGGCTCGAACAGGCCGCCGTCGAGGTCACGTGAAACCTGAAAGACACGCGAAAAAACATGAACTCGTACGTCATCACTCTCCTCGCAACGCCAATGAGGGATCCAGCTGCATTGCCCATCGGGCGGGAACGTAAGCGGCCAGCAGCCCGACGGCCAACAGACCTACGATGGTCACACCCATAGTGAGCGGATCGAGAGCTGAGACACCGAAAAGAACGTTGCGAAAGACGATCGACACCGCACCCGCTCCAATCATTCCCGCAACGAGGCCAGGTGCAAGAATTCCCAGGGCTTCACGCATGACGAGAGTGAGAAGTTTGCTGCGGGACGCGCCGATAGCCAACCGGAGTCCCAGCTCTCGCTCTCGCTGACGTGTTGCGGACACCATCACTCCATATACGCCGACAAACGCCAACAGCAGAGCCAACGCACCGAACCCCGAGAGGAATGCGGATGCCATACGTTCGGTCCATACGCTGCTCTGGCGAGCGAGTTCCAACGTCGTTGGGTCGTAGAACGGCAAAGTGGGGTCCAGCGTGTGAAGTCGTTGCCGCACGGCGTCCACTTGTGCGAGAGGATCGCCGACCGTCCTCACAACGAGTACGAGCGAGCCCGGTGTCTCTCTGCCGTACGGAACGTACAGTTGTGCGGCGTGGTTCTCCTTCAATCCAGCCTGTCGGACATCGCCAACGACGGCAACCACACGCAACCACGGCCGATCGTCGCCTACCACGGGACTTCGCGAACCTTCGGTTGCATGCCGCACTTGCTTCCCGACCGCACGTCCACCCGGCCAAAGTTGATCGGCAAGTGAAACACTGATCACGGCGATTGGAGCGCCTTCCCAGATGTCGGCGTCCGGCGGGAGCGTTCCCTCGACGACGGGCACTTGCATCGTGGCGAAGTAACCGTCAGTGAAACTGTTCAAATGCGCGATCGGTCGACGTCCTTCCGTCGCCTCCGATTCGACGGCAACTTCGGCTCCGGAACCCACAAACGGAACGGAGGCGATCGCCGCGGCCCGTTGTACCGTGGGGAGAAGTCGCACCGTCGCCAACGCCGCCCGGACGAATTCGACGCGGGCATCGGCATTTGGGTAACCCCATGTTGGAAGTGGGGTCGCAAGTACGAGGACCCGCTCTGGATTCATCCCGGGGTCGAGCTTGTTTAGGTTCATTAGCGCTCTCGATGCCAACACCGCGCCGGAGACGAGCATTGTCGCGATGGCGACCTGTGCGCCGAGCATCCATCGTCGGGTCACGCCGAGCGGCACGATGCGGACCGCGAGGGGACGACTGCTGGTGCGAGCGGCCCTCAGCGCCGGTGTTAGGCCGACGACAAGACAGGCGGCGACACCGGTCGCAGCGGTCCACGCAAGCACCAGCGGGTCCAGGTCGAACCGGATCCAAAATGGTCGGTCGTCGGGCAGGAGGTCCGGAAGCGCCCGAACGATCACATGCGCCATCCACACTGCGCCCGCGATCCCCACACCACAGAGCACTGCTGTCTCGGTCAGCACCTGACGAACGATTCGGCCGGCGCCGGCGCCGAGGGCGCGACGAATCTCCATTTCACCGCGCCGGTCCTCACCACGCGCGAGCAGGAGCCCGGCAGCATTGGTACACGCCATTAACAAAACCAAACTGACCGCGGCGAGCATAACAACAACAGTCACTGCCAAGGGGACGGGAACATCGGCCCATCGGATGGGATACGCAGTCGCGCCGATGCCGGATTTCGCTCCTGGATTCGCAAGCGCTAGCTGTCCGGCTATCACTGCAGCTTCCGTCCGCGCCCCATCGAGTGTCGCGTCAGGCGAGAGACGTGCGACGACGTCGTACCCGTAGTCCAGCGGATCAGCCTCATTCGCGTGGAACGCAAGCGGCACCCAGATATTGGCCACTTCGGGAAAGTGAAACGCAGGCGGTGTCACGCCCACGATCTGGTGCACGCTCCCGTTGAGAAGGAGCGTGCGGTCCAGAACGTCCGGAGCTTGCCCGAAGCGGCGCTCCCACATCGAATAGCTGATGATTGCGACCGCGTCTGAACCGGGTACTTCTTCTTGTAGCAGAAAACCCCGACCAACTATGGGCGCGACGCCGAGCACTTTCATGAAACCCGGGCTGACGACGGCACCTTCGGCAATTTCGGGTTGGTCGGGGCCCGTTAACAAGAATCCCGTATCGTCAAACGCGAACATTCCGGAGAACACCCGCGTCTGGTCGCGCCACAAGGCAAAATCGGGCAGCGATACGTCCATCGACGTAATGTCAGGGGCCGTCTCGCTCAGCTGGACGAGTCGGTGGGCTGCGTCATACGGGAGTGGCCGCAGGAGGAGTCCGTGGACCATGCTGAACATCGCCGTGTTTAGTCCGATGCCGAGCACCAACGTGACGACCACCGATAGGGAAAAGGCGGGGTGTTTCACAGAGGATCGAATGGCAAGCCGGACGTCAGTCTGCGCGTCTGACACCCAACGCCCAAGCCGGGTTCGCCGATCGGAAACACCGGGGACAACGTTGCTCCGATCGAACCGAACGGCGATCGCTGTGGTCATCAGACCGAAAGTCGCACGAATTGCGAGCCGGATCCGACCGGCGCCGCCAAGGGCATCCCACTCCTGTTCAAACATTCGGAGCATCTCTACTCCGAATCTGTCGCGGGTTCTGCGCGGGAGGATTAGGAGGCCGATGGCGTAGAGGCGGCGCGCCACTCGTCGTGAGAAGTTCAATCGGCTGTTTCCGCGGCCAGCGCGGCAACATCGGGGTTCGCGGCAAGGTCGGTCAGTCTTCGCGCTTCTGCTCGAACCACACCGCGCCCAAGCGCTGTTAGTTCGTAGTACCGCCGACGCGGGTCGTCACCGGGGTCGTTAGCCGGACGGGACGCAGCCGCAACTAATCCGTCATCCTCGAGTCGGCCAATCAGCCGGTACATTCCACCCGGGTCGAGATCAACGGCCCCGGCCGTCTTGTCCTTTATCGCCATCTTGATCCCGTAGCCATGTTGCGGACGGCCGCTCAGGGTTAAGAGGACAAGAAACACTCGCGGTTTCAGAGGAAGAAAACGATCGGTGGCGTGGACCATGGCGGTTTGTCCTATATAGTCGTCATTCAGCATCTATGCAAGAGGACTGTAGTCTAAAAAACTGTAGCCAGCCTTCAAAACTGTAGCCAGCCTTCGGTCACGAGGAGGCCGGTTACGGGAATCGACGCGCCGAAGGCCTTCGCGGCCGCGGCTGAAGTCCGAGAGGGCGGGAACGCGCTCAGGACATGGCTGAGTGTGCGTTATAATGCATGATCTGCACCTACTGAGCGATCTGATGTGAATAGCGCTTGAAACAAACGGCGACAGGCCGTACCATTAGCGTTCGTGGTATCTGAAATGTGCAACATAGTGCATGTTTTAACCGACAGTTCGGCCGAGAGGGGCCATCTTGACCAAACGCATCGAATTTCAGACTGATCCATCCAAATATCGGCACTGGCGCGTCGAATACGACGGCCCGATAGCCAACCTCTTCATGGACGTCGACGAGCATGGCTCATTGTTCGACGGCTATGAACTCAAGCTCAATTCGTACGATCTGGGCGTAGACATCGAACTGGCCGACATCATTCAGCGGATGCGTTTCGAACACCCCGAAGTCAGAGTGGTCGTGTTGCGGTCGGGCAAGGAAAAGGTCTTCTGTGCGGGCGCGAACATTCGCATGCTGGGCGGTGCGGCCCATGCCCACAAGGTCAACTTCTGTAAGTTCACCAACGAGACACGCAATGGGTTTGAGGCTGCCGGTGAGGAGTCCGGGCAGAACTACATCTGTGCCATCAAGGGCGCCTGCGCTGGTGGTGGCTATGAGCTTGCGTTGGCTTGCAACTATATCATGCTGACCGACGACGGTTCGTCATCGGTGGCGTTGCCCGAAGTGCCGTTGCTCGCGGTGTTGCCTGGCACGGGTGGCCTAACACGCGTCACCGACAAACGCAAAGTCCGCCGTGATCTTGCCGATGTGTTTTGTACGATAGAGGAGGGTGTCCGGGGCAAGCGTGCCAAGGAGTGGGGCCTCGTCGATGAAGCCGTCCAGAACTCCAAGTTCGAAGAAACTGTCATGGAACGCGCCCGTGAGTTCGCGGAAAAGTCAACGCGGCCGGCGGATGTGCAAGGCGTCCAGTTGACACCGTTGGAACGCACATTTGGCGATGACGGTTCGGTGTCCTATTCACATGTCGATGTTTCGCTTGACCGCGGCAAAGGAATTGCCACGATCACCATTACCGGCCCTGAGGACGATGCTCCCGCAACACCGGAGCAACTGCACGACCAAGGCGCACAGACTTGGATTTTGAAACTGGCTCGCGAACTGGACGATGCGATACTCCATCTTCGACTCAACGAACTGGAGATCGGGGTCCTCGTCTTTCGCTCCGAGGGAAACCCCGCCGCCGTCGTTGCGCACGAAAAGCTATTGCTCGAAAACGCGGACAACTGGTTCGCGAATGAAATCCTCCACTATTGGAAACGAGTTCTCAAACGTATCGATCTGACTTCACGCTCGCTTGTCGCGCTTGTTGAGCACGGCTCCTGCTTTGCGGGAGTACTTGCGGAGATTCTGTTCGCGGTCGACCGGTCTTATATGATGGAAGACGAGTTCGAAGGCGATGACCGGCCGAATGCGACGATCGTTCTTACAGCCGGCAACTTCGGCCCGTTTCCGATGTCGAACGATCTCACTCGCATGCAGACGCGCTTCCTCGGCGATCCGGAGAAAGTGGGTGAGGCGGAGTCAGAACTGGAAGTCGCGCGGGAAGCCGCTGACGCAAAACGGCTAGGGCTTGTCACGTTCGCTTACGACGAGGTTGATTGGGAGGACGAGATCCGGATCTTCCTGGAGGAGCGAGCCAGTTTTTCGCCAGACGCAATGTTAACTACGACACACTCATACCGAACAACGTTGGCCTGTCCTCGGACAAACGCGTGCTGAAAGCGCTGGAGAAATGGCATCCGGGTTACATTAACTGGTGGAATGACCTGATCCCACAGAACTTCCAAAAAAGTTCTGTCTACCTGCGTACCGCTGTCAGTGTGGATTCCGGTGGTTGGGCCAAGTTCGACTACGTAAAAATGCCGGAATATCGCTGGGGCATCCTGCTGGCGCCGCAGGTCGATGACCGGCGCATTCCCTGCGGTGAACATGCTGGTAAGCCGGCTTGGCAAGAGGTGCCGGGTGAGTACCGCTCCATGTTGCGGCGTTTGATCGTCATTCAGGGCGATACCGAACCGGCGTCGGTCGAGCAACAACGTTTCCTCGGCAAAACCGCACCTTCGCTTTATGACATGCGAAACCTCTTCCAGGTCAATGTCGAAGAAGGTCGACACCTTTGGGCGATGGTCTATCTGCTCCAGAAGTATTTCGGCGCCGACGGCCGCGAGGAGGCGGACGAGTTGCTGCGGCGACAGTCGGGATCGGAGGAGGCACCGCGGATGCTGGGTGCGTTCAACGAAGAGACACCGGATTGGTTGTCGTTTTTCATGTTCACTTACTTCACGGACCGCGACGGCAAGATGCAGCTGGAGGCGCTGGCGCAATCCGGTTTCGACCCGTTGAGCCGCACCTGCC
>JAZDDC010000594.1:0-8393 GCA_036679565.1 Gemmatimonadota bacterium | reverse complement strand
GAGACGTATTAGCGGACGTCGCAATGCCCCGAGCCCGTGGTTCCCCGACGCGAGTGCCTGCGCCACACAATGGGGTTCCCGTCATGAAGCAAACGGCAAATCTCAGGCTGGCGATCTCAATCGTTGTGTATGACTTTTGCTGGGCACCAACCTGACACCCATAGGGCCTAGCCGGAGACAGACATTTTCGCTGAGTTTCTGACGCACATGCGGCAAGTACCCGCTCGAGTGCGCCGTTTCTTCCAGATAGCGTACCGGGACAATGTCCTGTTCCTTGCGAGCGCATTGAGCTTTGATGCGTTACTCACGGCCATCCCATTCGCGATCTTGTTGCTGTCCGTGCTTGGATTTTTTCTCGATGCACGGGCGGAAGTCGTACCAGATCTACTGGCCGCATTGCAACGTGTATTGCCGGCACACGAGGGAGGAATCGAAGATCCGATCACGCGAGCGGAGGAAATCATCACGGCGGTAGTGGAGAGCCGGCGGGAGTTGTCGTTTTATGGGATTCCGCTGTTCCTCATTTTTTCAACGAGACTATTCACCTCGACACGCATCGCACTCGATCAGATATTTCATGTGCGGACAAGGCGGCGTTGGCGGCACGATATGGCCCACGATCTCATTCTCGTCTTAGTTGTCTCGGTACTGGTCGTGGCAAACGCACTCGTGACAGTCCCAACATTCGTGTCGAGCCAACTCGAGAACATCGTTGCGCATGGCCTGGCCATACTTTTCGGCAGTGCACTGTTTTTCTCCGTCTACGCACTTGCGCCGACGCGCAAACCCCGTCTCGATACGGCACTCATTGCCGCCATCAGCGCTGCAATCGTCTTTGAATTCACCAAAACGTTGTACGGTGCCTACCTCGAAGCGTTCGTATCCGTGAACCGCGTGATATCCCACGGCAGCGGTGTGGCGGTATTCCTGTTCATCGTGTGGATCTATGTATCGGCACTGGTATTCTTGTTGGGCGGCGAGTTCGTGAAGGGACGTTATGTGCGTCAGAGCGCGGAGTTTCAACGGCCGCCAGTCTCCCCACGGAGGTGATGACGACCGACCCGACGATGCACAATCAATTGGGGAACAGAGACAAATCGGCTTTCCAAATGATGTAGGGTGCGAAAACGCGATCCACCGTTTCGTCAGGCCGAATGATTTCCACTTCACTCCTGCCCTGCGCGAAACTGAACTTGAAGGCGCCATCAACGACCACGCCCAATCTCTCTGCCCGACCCCGCACGGTGATTACCGGACCCTCGGGAAGATTGCACAGGGCAAAACGTCCGTTCCGGTCCGCTCGGGTTGTGCGGTCCCGGCCATTGGCAGTGATCACCTCACCACCGAGGATGTTAATGATCTGCCAGTTTGCCTGCACGGCCGCATTGGGAACCGGCTCAGCAAGTCGGTCGCGCACGACACCAACCAGAACACGCAAACCACGCAACCATCCTCCATCACAATGCCGTTCCAGCATCGTCGCCATACTGGGAAAGCCAACATGCACTTCGACGCCGGAGCCAGGTTCCAGTTCCACATCGAGTTCCGGCGCCGCAATCCCGATGGAATCCATCCTGGGATGACTGAACGAGACGCCATAGGTTCCCGTGAGTGGCGCGTCGAGTCTAAAACTGCCGTTCCCCGATGTTACCGTGCTAAACGATGTTCCCACGACAGTTACGAGCACACCCCGCAACAGGACCGGAAAATCCCCCTGTGAACTATCCACGACCGTCCCCGCTACATGCGCCATTGGCGCCGAATAGACGGAATCTCCTTCAACCGTGGTTACGACTAAGATCTCGCCACCCGTATCCCGAAAACCTCCGACGAAAACTCGGCCACGGTCACTGACCATCCTTGGTGTGCGAATCTGCCATCGATGCACGATCCACGCGCCCGAGGGCATTGGAAGGAACTCCACCGAACCACCGATGCGATCGTCCGTGATCCCACCGGGCAGACGCGTGTAACTGTAGTTCAGTTCCCGCAACTCGGCACTTTCACGGTCAATCCACAGGGTCCCACGTACGTCGGTTTGTCGCTGACTCCCAATAGGTTCAAACCCGAGACCTATCAGGCCCTCGTTATCACCTGTGCCTTCGACGACTTTGAAGCAGTGGAGCGAATGGAATCCGTCATCGAGCAAAACGTCTGCATCCGGCGCGTAATACCAGGTATCCCCATGATCGTCATCGGTAACGTAACCGCGGCTCGAAAGCACCTGCGGATCGACGCCGCGGTACGGAACTTGGTACAAGCCGCTTGCGACGCGCGTATTCTCATTGACGACACGGCGTCTGCTTTCGTCCAGATCCCTTTCGTAGGACAGTAACGTTTGGCGGTACAGGTTCTGCTCAGCATTCCACGACGCGGCGGCCAACGCCTTCCTGGCCTCCTCCCACAAGACACTGACCGCGCGACTTTGCTCATCGCGCATGCGGCAGGACGTTTCTTCTCGCACTTCGATCGTGGCCAACTGTACGGGAAGCGCCGTCACGCGTGCTACGTATTCAACGGTCTGTCGGAGGGAGAGGTGGATAAGTTCCGATTCCCAGGGCCGGTAACCAATTCGTTCGGAGCGGATGCGGAACGATCCTTCCCGAAAAGGACGAACTTCGAACGCGCCGGTTGGCGTGGTTAGCGCACGGACAACCTCCTTGCCGCGTTCGTCGAGCAGCACGACAAAACCGGTACCCACCGGTTGGCCCGTCGTCGAATCTACAACCGTTCCGCGAATGACTTGGCCGGCCACCGGCTGAGCAAAAACGGCAAGGAGCGCACACAAACCCGCAAACATCCAACTCCACCACCAGCGAACCAGGACGACATCGCTAGATGTTTGCTCTTGACGTTTTGATGCCAACTGTATCACCATGGTTTCGCGGTGTCATGAGCCCGCGTCGATTCAAGATTCAAATCCCTCGGAAACCGAAATACCCGGCCAACGCGTGACGTGAGCAATTGCTCCCCTCAATATAGGGAACAGCTTGGGCGAAGGAACCATCCGCGGACTGGCGGTGTTTTCCGACTGGCGACAGGTCGGTAACGTTCCATCGCCAAACGAAGGCGGTCATCGCGTCGGTAGATTTTCCCGCGAACCGTCCTCAGGATCAAACACTCCTCAGGAGGAATAACAGTATGCTGAAACGTGCGCTCAAGGTGCTCCCCGCCTTGGCTATCGTTGCGGTGTTGGCCCCGAAAGCGGCTACCGCACAGATGATGGGCAACGAAGGCGAAGAGGTGACGATTGTGGGTACCGTCGTCGATCTCGATTGCAAGTTCAGATGGGGGCAATCCGGTGACGGTCACCGGATGTGCGCTCAGGTATGCGCGGACAACGGTCTCCCTCTGGCCATCCTGGGCAACGACGGCAAGCTGTACATGCCGGTCGGTGGCGGGATGCCGGGTGAGTCTCAAAACGCGCGACTCAAGGAGTTCGCCGAGCAGGAAGTGACGATCATCGGTACGGCGTATGAGGCGGGCGGGGCAATGGCCCTCGAGATCGGAACGATCACGGGGTCGTGACACCTTCGCCGTTTACAACGGGTCGGAGTTCTTTCCGGCCCGTTGCGTATCTGAGCGGAGCGGCCGCGGTCATGGCGGTCGCCACCGGTCTTGCTCTACGCGGGTCGGAGCAGTCTGAACGCGGACCCGCGTTCCTGCTCAATGCACATGCCGCCATGCCAGAAGAGTCCATGGGCGGGACCGTCCGGTTCGTGGCGAACAGCGTTCCTCGGGATTCAATCGTCCCCGACTCTGTCCGACCGGATAGCCCAAGCCGGTTGTTGTTCTTTCAGGGCCGCTCGGTGCAGCCGGATAACACGGGTGGGGGCCTCACGGTCGATGGAGCCGGTGGACTCTTGAGAATAGATACCGATCTCAACGTCACCCGTTTGATGGCGAACATCGACGGCCGCCAGATCGCGAGCGTCGCCGCCGCGCCTGACAACGGACTTTGGTTGGTAACTGGTGAAGGAGAGGTTGCTCAGGTCGATCGTCACGGCGATATGGTTTCCAACTTCATATCTGGACCGTTCATGTATTCGGTGGTGGCGAGCGATCCCAACGGCCAAGCGTGGCTTGTACGATCACCGGATCAAACCGGATTTCGACCGATTTTTGGATCGACTCCGCTGCTCGCAAAACTGAGTAACGCGGGGGAAATCGAGGCCACAATCGGTGGCGGATACATTCCCAAAGACTTTTTACTGACACATCTGGCCAGCGCAGGCAGGATCGCCGTCACTGAGTCTACGATCTATTACGCGCCATTCATCCGTGATGAGGTCGTGGCTCTTTCGGTCGCGGGCGATACACTCTGGGTTGCATATCGTGGCCTCCCGCAAGAAAAACGAGAACCTAGATTCGAGGTCATTGATGGACAGCCGCTCGTAGACTATGCCCCGGTGAATCTCGCCATTACCATCGGACCCGATAACAACGTGTACGTCGTGAGCATACCAGGCTTCACAACAGAACAATCCAGACTCGACGTTCTCGATGCAACAACCGGGCATCTCCTGAGATCCACCACACTTGACAACCCGCTGCCAACACTCGCTGCCGGTGCCGACGGACGCGTATACGCCATTGACGAGTTCGCACTCCTAACCGGTGTCCCTGCCGAGGAACGACAACCATTCTCGGAGTTCGATCTCGAAACCTTAACAGGCACGCGAATGACCTCCGCCGACCTCGTGGGGCGTGTTACGCTCGTCAATTTCTGGGCGAGTTGGTGCGCTCCATGCCGCATCGAGATGCCGGCACTCGACTCGCTTCGTCACAGCATCACGGCACCAGAATTCCAGTTCATCACGATGAACGAGGACCTTCGTCCAAGCAAAGCCCAGGAATTCATCGACGAATACGGATTCAACTTCCCGGTATTGTTAGGTAAAAGCGAACTCAAGGCCAAATACCACTACGTGGGTCTTCCATTCACCGTCCTGCTCGACCGCACCGGTAGAGTTGTAGAGCGTTGGATCGGCTATGCTGGCGAGCAACAGTTGGCCGGTATCCGTGCCGTGATCATGGCAGAGTTAAGTCACGGACCGATGGGAGCGATGACAGGAATGACGGATATGTTTGCGGAGCACGAGCACTGAGTGATCACCTTGTTACTATCTTCGTATCCGGTCTAAAAACCCCCCACGCAAACCAAAAGTGATTCCCGTGGGCAATGGGCGTTAGTGCATCCCCAGCATGTTCGCCTGCCACAGCCTGCCCTGCAAGATTCCAAACGCTCCCGGTCTCCATATCGCGAAACCGTCCGTCACCGGCAGGTTCGAAGGTCAGCGCGCGTCCGTCAACAATCCGATCGAACACAGCGGTCGCGCCAACATCTCTGCCGGATCGAATCTGGCTGTCGTCGAGCGCACTTGCAGTTCCCGGCGCCCAAAACACTACAATCTTTTTGGTACTTGTCTCCGTGTGGACCACTTTCCGCTCCGCGAGCACTTCAAACGGCACCGCCACGGGGTCATCGTCCAAGTCGATTGCAACAATTCGCTCCATCGCCGCGAGGCGACGATCTATTGCAGCACGGAAGAAAGACGAGATGGGTCCTGAACCAGTGTCGTACCCCTTGTACGGATTGCGACCGTAGTCGCGGCGGTGACCGGTATCGCGGGACAACACACGACCTTCCGGTGCTGTCTCTTTAAAAACACGCCAACTCACGACGGGTGCCGGAACAAATGCCAATCGCCGCCCGGCGAATTCTCCGACGATGCCCTCCCCCGTCGCTTGCTGCCACCACGTTTCGGTCTGACGATCGTACATCACCAGATCAGAATGCCGTAGACGACCAGTGGTACCAAAATCGAGTAACCGCCCATCGAACCGTCGATCAAATGCAAGCGTCGTGTTACACAGCGGGCAGAACGTGATTGTGACGGGCTCGCCACCAACGACATCATTGACGATCTCGTGCCAAATGAGGATTTGCAGTGGGTATGCACGTGCTTCGCCACCGAGTCTGACAACGGCGACCGGTTCTCGGTCGTCGAGCCAATCATCAGCTCTGTCTATCGATGTAAACTTTGGGTTATCGATGGCGGGGATGCCATCCTTTGGTGGACCACCCGAAACGATTTCGTCCAACGGGACGGTGTGATTCGAAAAATCGGTCCGCCATTCCGACTGGGCGGTGGCGTCGCACGCGAGCAATAACGCCGTTAGGACAAGGGTCGTTGTTTTCGTGACGGTCATAACTGGGGAAGGCATGATGGCAAGTTGAGGTTCCCAACCCGTCGTGATTAATCGGGTTGAGTTTTGCCTCACCGCTTGTTTTTCTACCTATATAGATTTAGATTTATATCTATATCAATCTAGGATCTGTCGTGACTCGCACTCTGCGGATGACCTACGCCACTGCCATGGTATTGCACGCGCTCGATCGCGGGTGGAAATATGGTTTCGACATCATTGAGGCAACCGGTTTGCGCAGCGGAACCGTGTACCCGTTGTTGCGGCGTTTCGAAGATGCCAAGTGGGTACGATCGAAGTGGGAGCAGGTTCGGATCGCCCGGGAGCAAAGCCGACCGCCACGAAAGTACTATGAGCTGACTTCTGCGGCTGACAAAATGCTCGCCGCGGCCCGCGAGCGTTTTCCTGTGACGCAGCATCTTCCGGTCTACCCCGCCACGCGTGAATCGACTTCGCAATAAGGCTCTAATGGGTACTCCGGCGATTCGATTGCTCCGCCTCATTGGCCTACTCGTTCCACGCCCTGAACGCCAAGACTGGGTCAATGAGTGGGCTGCCGAACTCCACTCTCGGTGGGGACTCGACGGACAACGTAGAAGATCTACCCTTTCGGCTTACTTACACTGTCTGGGCGCGTTTGAAGACGCGTTGCGGCTACGGATTCGACGGAGACATGCCCTCATGATCGCACATGATGTCCGATTTGCATGGCGCTCGTTCCTTCGGAACCCCGTGTTCACATTGACGATCCTCACGACGTTGGCCCTGGGTATCGGGGCAAACACGGCAATCTTTTCTCTAGTCGATGTTGTACTTCTTCGCCCGTTGCCGATCGAACAACCGGAAACACTCGCCGATGTTTATACGACATGTCGACGCGGTTTTCAGTACTGCTCCTCATCCTACCCTGACTTCGTCGATTACAGAGAACGATCACGGTCGTTTTCTGACATGGCCGCATTTTCCGAAACGGAAGTGGTGTTGGAACGCGGCGCGGGCGTGGAGCTGGTTACCGCCATGTTGGTGACTGGCTCTTACTTCCAGCTGTTGGGAGTCCCCAGCACGTTGGGGCGGACCATCCTGCCGGCAGACGATCGACTGGGACAAGCCGAAACCGTAGCCGTCCTGAGTCATCGGGCATGGCAGCAACGGTTCGGCGCCGATATCGGGATCGTTGGAACGACGGTCCATATAAATCAAACACCGTTCACAATCGTAGGCGTGGCCCCTTCCGGTTTTCGGGGCACACGGTTGGCAAGCGACCCCGATGCCTGGATTCCCTTCACTACTTATCCCCTGATTGCCGGCACCGAAGGTAGCAATGAAACGCTGACTTCCCGCGGCATGCGATGGATCTACGGCGTGATCGGGCGCCGAAACGCTGGTATGACAATCGAGCAAGCCCGCGCCGACATGGCAGCGGTGTCAGACCAACTCGAGGAGGAAGACCCTCGGCGCGCGGGGCGCCAGATCACCGTTGTACCGACACGATCGTACACGCTTCCGGTTTCGACAGCCGGGGACGATATCGTGCGATTCGTGCTCGTGTTGATGGCCGTCGTCGGAGCCTCGTTGCTCATCGCATGCGCCAACGCAGCGAGCCTCATGCTCGCGCGAGCAAGTGCTCGACGTCAGGAAATCGGCGTACGGGTCGCGTTGGGAGCAGGCCAGCGCGTGTTGGCACGCCAGATGTTGACGGAGAGTCTCCTACTATCGACAATCGGTGCCATCCTCGGGCTCTCCATCGCCGCCAGCGCCTTGAAGTTATTCGCGGGTTATGCATTACCGGGCGGTATTCCGATTGGTGCGCTGGATATCGCATTGGACACGCGTGTCCTTGCGTTTACCGGTGTCCTGAGCCTCGTCACTGGCGTGGTGTTCGGCCTCGTCCCGGCAATCCAAGCGACAAATCCAACCATCGTCGATGCTTTGCGCGACGATCCCCGTCGCGGAGCGGCACCAAGGATGCTCAGGACGCGGCAGTGGTTGCTGACCATCCAGACAGCTCTTGCGCTCGTGCTGCTGATCGGTGCCGGGTTGTTCGTGAGGAGTCTACGGTCGGGCCTGAAAACCGACGTCGGTTTCGAAACAAGACGACTGGCACTCGCCGCAATCGATTTACCAATGCATCGCTACACGGCGCCGCAAATCGTGCAGTTCCTCGCTGACTTGAGAGAGCGAGT
>JAZDDC010000593.1:0-4240 GCA_036679565.1 Gemmatimonadota bacterium | reverse complement strand
AGACACGAGAACAAGTTAAACCCTATACCATGGTGCAAGGTCAAGGCCTACATGTCCGGGCTCGCCAGATGTCATACAACACGGGAATCACGATGAGCGTCAATAGGCTCGAACTCACCATCCCTCCGATCATTGGCGCAGCTATGCGCTGCATGACGGAGCCCCCCGTGCCGTGGGTCCACATTATTGGAAGAAGTCCGGCCATGATGGCAACGACCGTCATCAGTTTGGGGCGCACTCGGGTGACCGCGCCGTACTCGATAGCCTCCGCCAATCGGCTCAATGTGAGTTCCCCCCGCGCGGTCATGTTATCCCAGGCTTGATCGAGATACAACAGCATCACGACCCCTGTCTGCGCCGCAACACCCGCCAGCGCAATGAAACCGACGGCCACTGCAACCGAAAGGTTGTAACCAAGAAGCCACATGAACCACACGCCTCCAACGAGCGAGAATGGTAGCGTGAGCATCACGATGGACACCTCGACCAGGTTCTTGAAGTTCAAATACAGCAGCAACGCAATGATCGCGAGTGTCAACGGAACAACCACGCTCAACCGATCCTTGACACGCTCGATTGCCTCATATTGACCACTCCATTGCAGTCGATAACCGGGTGGCAGCGCGACATTCTGTAGAACCAACCCCTGCGCCTCGGCAACGTACCCGCCCACATCGCGGCCACGCACGTCGATGAACACCGTCCCAACGAGTTGCCCGTCCTCACTTTTGATCATGGGTGCGCCAGTACTGAATCCGATATTCGCCAGTTGAGACAGCGGAATCTGTTCACCGCGTGGCGTGGCAACCAGGATTTGATTCAGCCGCGACGGGTCGCTCCGGAAGTCCCGAGCGTACCGGACCTGTACCGGGTAACGCTCTCTTCCCTCCACGGTGTACGTGATGTTCATGCCGCCCAGTACGGACCCTATCACCCGCTGCACGTCGCCAACGGCGATCCCGTACCGTCCGATCGCCTCACGATCAGGATGAATATCGAGGTATCGTCCACCAAAGGACCGCTCGGCGAAGATACTGGAGGTACCCGCAAGCGGAGCAAGAAGTGTTTCGATCTCACCGCCGATGCGTTCGATAGTTTGCAAATCCGGTCCGAACACTTTGATGCCGAGTGTTGTCCGAATGCCCGTGGAAAGCATATCGGTTCTGTTCTTGATGGGCATTGTCCAACTGTTGACGAGACCTGTAAAACGCAACTCGCGATCCATCTTGGCGATCAGTTCATCTTGTGACAGACGTTCGGGCCATTCCGACGGATGCTTGAGATTGACAATGGTCTCCACCATCGACACCGGTGCCGGATCGGTCGCGGTGCGAGCTCGGCCCGCCTTCCCCCACACGGACTCGACCTCCGGGAACGTCATGAGGATACTGTCTTGCTTTTGGAGTAGCCGACGCTGCTCGGCAATCGCTATCCCGGGGATGGAGTTGGGCATGTACATCAAAGAACCTTCGTCGAGTGGGGGCATGAACTCGGTCCCCAATCTCGAAAGCGGCCAATACGAACCGGCCAACACGAGGACTGTACCAACCAAGACAGCGGCGCGATGCGCTAGGGCCCATCGCAACACCGGTCGGTACAATTTGATCGCCCAACGATTGATCGGATTGCGCGCTTCGGGTGTGACAGGACCTCTGATGAACAAGCCCATAAGAACCGGCACAACCGTGACCGAAAGCAGTGCGGCGGCGGCCATCGCGAATGTCTTGGTCCACGCGAGCGGACGGAACAATCGCCCCTCCTCAGCCTGCAGAGCGAAGATTGGGATGAACGAAAACGTGATAATCAACAAGGATACGAACAGGGCGGGTCCCACTTCGCGCGCGGCCACGGTCACCAACTCCCAACGTGGACGGTCCGGTTCGTGCTCGATGTGTTTGTGTAAGTTCTCGATCATGACGATCGCTGCGTCAATCATGGCGCCGATGGCGATCGCAATTCCGCCCAACGACATGATATTGGCATTCACACCCACCCACCGTGTCGCGATGAGCGCCATGAAAATCCCCAGCGGGAGGATCGCAATGGCGACGAGCGCACTGCGCGCGTGTAGTAGAAAAACGATGCACACCAACGCGACTATGATCGACTCCTCAATCAACGTCCGCGTAAGAGTCGCCGTAGCCCGGTTGATCAACTCGGAACGATCGTACGTCGGTTCAATCCGGACACCGGGAGGCAAACCAGGTTCAAGCTCAGCCAACTTGGCCTTGACGGCGCGTATCACTTCCAGTGCGTTTTCTCCATACCGCATTATGATGACACCGCCAACCGCTTCACCTGTGCCATTCAACTCAGCAATGCCGCGCCTCATGTCCGGCCCAATCGTGACGTTCGCCACGTCCCTCACGCGGAGCGGTTCGCCATTGCGGCCCGCACCGACCGCCAAGTTAGCAATGTCACTCACTCCCTTCAGATATCCGAAGCCACGTACCATGTAGTCACTTCCGGCAATCTCCATGGTACGGCCACCAACATCCGCGTTGGATGTTCGAATCGTACGAATGACCGCATCGGCCGTGATCCCAAAACCGAGTAACTTCACGGGATCGAGCAGTACCTGGTATTGCTTGACGTACCCGCCGACGCTGGCAACCTCCGCCACACCCGGGACACTCTGCAACTCGAAGCGCAGATACCAATCCTGCAGCGAGCGGAGTTGAGATCCGTTCCTTCATCGAACAACACATAGACGAACGACACGCCGAACATCGATTGACCACGCACCACTTTTGCATTCGGGACAGCGAGCAACGCAGTGACGAGCGGATACGTGACCTGATCCTCGATCACCTGGGGTGCCTGACCCGGGTATTCCGCAAGGACGATTACTTGTACGTCGGACAGGTCGGGAATTGCGTCGATCGGTATGGTGCGCACCACCCACCACCCACCGAGCAGAATGCCGATCGCAGCAAGTGTTGTCAGGCCACGCCACTGCACGCAAAGTTGAATGAGCTTGCCCATCATCGCGGCGCCCCGGTGTCAGCTGTCTTCCGCGGCACCGAATCGCGGGACGCGCCGCCAGCAGCGGTACCCGGCATGTCCATCTGCATTCCACTCATGTCCATGCCGTCCATGCCACCCATATCCAACCCCATCCCCATGTCGAGCATGATACCCGCCATGGCTGAGCCAAGACTGGATTCGGAATCAAAGAGGAAGGTGGCAGACGCAACGACGGTATCGCCGACGGCCAAACCATCGGTAACGAGTATGGAGGAATCGCCTCGCAGACCCGGCGTCACTTCCGTGGGCACGAGCACACCGGCACGCAACACGAAAGCCAAATCACGGTCGCCGGTCGGAAGTACGGCCGTGAGTGGTACAATCACACCACGCAAACCGCTCGTCTGTATCCTGGCAGTACCGTACATCATCGGTCTGATGATGCGTTGACGATTGGGAATCTCGATTCTCACTCGGAGCGTTCGGGTGGTCATATCCAGCACGGGATGCATGAAGGTGACTCGACCGGTGAATTCCCGTCCGGGCAATGCGTCAAACGTGATAACCGCGCGTTGTCCTTCCCGAACCAACGAGATGTCTCGTTCGAAAATGGCGGGCTCGATCCAAACCGTGGACAGGTCCGCCAACTTGAATAGTCGTTCGCCGGCATGCACCATCTGCCCTTCGATCACATTCTTTTCCAGCACGTGACCGCGATACGGAGATCGAATCGTGATACGCTGTCGAACAAGCCCGGTTGCTTCGACCTCAGCGATTGTTTGCGCCGGGATATTCCACAACGCCAACCGACGGCGTGCCGCCATCACGAGCGAGTCACCCCCAGTGGTGCCCGCGAGCCGCATGGCGAGCAATAGCTCTTGCTGTGCCGTAACGAGGTCCGGTGCATACAGTTCGAACAGCGGGTCCCCGGCCTCTACCCGCATCCCGGTTTCGTTTACAAACAACTTTTCGACCCAACCACTTACCCGCGCGTTCACAATGCCGAGTCCTCGTTCGTTTGGGACCACCATGGCTACGGCACGCACTGTTCGATCCAACGACGATTCCGTCGCGACGGCAAATGTGACGCCGGCCAATGACGCCTGCCGCGTTGTCATGCGGATTGGCTGTCCGCCATTCATCGGTGTCCCTGTCATCCCTTCCATGCCCGCCTCCGGCATCTCCATCCCCCGCATGGCCTGCCGCGTGGAATCCGAGACGACGTCCATATCGGACGGTTCGCCCGCACCGCCACACGACGCGCCTAATAACA
>JAZDDC010000592.1:0-3139 GCA_036679565.1 Gemmatimonadota bacterium | reverse complement strand
TGACTCTTTCGCGGTCACTTCGGTGTAATCTTGTACTTGGGCAACCGTTTTCGTCCCTAACAACGTGCACAGTGCGGCTATTGGGGCGAGCCGTCGCAAGGGGACCAGCCGTATCGTTGAGATCATTGGGCTCCTCATTTGTAGGCAAAGAACCTACGATGCTCGCCCCGAACCGTTACTGGATCAATACAATTGGAGATGTATGGCAAGTGAACGCGAGATGAATCGAGACCTATCCTTCGATGCGTTCGAGATCGACACACGCGCGTCCGAGATTCGTCGCGCAGGAGAAAGGATAGAGCTGGCGCCGGCCGCCGTTCGCACGCTGCACGCATTGGCGGAACGATCCGGTGAGTTGGTCACGCGGGAAGAGCTTTACGCCCACCTTTGGCCGGACGGCGGTGTCGATACGGAGCGCCTTCTCAATACATACGTACGGCAAATCAGAACGGCCCTTGGCGAACGTGGCGGAGACGACCGCTTCATACGCACCTATCCACGACGGGGGTACCGTTTTCTCCGACCAGTGCATCGGGGACTATTGCAACCCCAGAGCACAAAGCCCCCATCGCGTACGCGGCGTACTATTGGCTTTGTGACCTTGGCTGGCATGTTAGGCGCCGCCATCGTGGCGGTTCTACCGTCACGCCCTCCCGTCGAGGTCGCTGTTAACACGCAGTTGCCGGTGGGCGAAGAAGCTCGCATCGAGTACCTGACCGGTATGCAACTCCTCGGGAACGCCCTACCCAACATCAGGGCCACCGCGGCGGCTCATTTCCGGCAAACGACGGAACTCGAACCCGAATTTGCGGCGGCGTTTTCAGGTCTCGCCGAAAGTCTGATGTGGGCCAACGAAACAACTGCCGCTCGGCGGGCCGCAGAATCGGCACTGGCGCGGGATTCGTTGGACGGACGCGCACACATGGTATTCGGACACACGCTGTTGACGAGCGAGTGGGATTGGACCGCGGCCGAGCAACATCTACGGACGTCGCGATTGTTGTCGCCCAACACCCCTGCGGCTGGGATCGCGTTGTCCTTCCTGCTCACATCAGCCGGTCGGCACGCAGAGGCGCGGGATGTACTGGATGAAGTTGTTCGTCTGGAACCGGTGTCACCGGTCGTGACCGGGGATCTCGGGTTACTGTACGGTTGGTTGGGTGACCACGAAACTGCGCTCGAATTGTGTCAACGCACCACGCAAATCGAACCGCGTGCGATCTGGGGCCATACCTGCGCACTCAGCGCCGCCGAAGCACTCGGCAACACATCCGATGTCGCATTGGAAAGTGAAGCCATCGTCGAGTCCGCCGGCGCAGATCCGTCCAGTGTGTTTAGCCCATTCGACGGAACGAAGGAACGAATCGGCGAGCTGCGACAGTTTCAACTTTCACGAATCGACCAAGCCACCAACCACTTTGGTCAAGCCAGATTGTGGGCTGCCGTCGGGAATTCGCAAAACGCCCTCAGTGCCCTCGAGCAGGCCGCCACCGACCACGAAATGGGGTTCGTCGCAATTCTCGCCGAACCGGCGTTTCGACCACTGCGTGCCGAACCGCGGTTTAAGGCATTGGTGGGCCAGCTCTTCGCCACATCACACCCCCCTCAGTATTGATGCGGGCAATTCGATCACAACCTTAAGGATTCCCAACCCCCGGCGGTCGTCGAGCGGCTGATTAAGGGCGGAGGGGTCGGGCGCCAGCACCCAGTCGATCATTTTAGCATGGCACCATCTGACACCTTACGGTATCAATATGATACTTATAGATATCAACATGCCACCTATGAATCCCACGATGCCCGAGAGATTATGGCCACTTCAAATCACAAGGTTTCGACCGCCGACGCCCAGGACCACCACGCGAACCTCTTGGCGTTGGCATTTTTGTCAGTCGGGCTCAAATACGCCACCAACGCCGCGATGCATTTTTTCGCTTCGGAAATGGCCGGCTATTTGGATATTGCCAGCATCGGTTTCATGGTCCTCGGCATCGGCTTCCTCATTCCGATCGGCTTATGGAAGATCAAAAACCTCCGGCGTGGTAGGCGACGAAAATATTACAGCCGCGAAGGCTTCACTGCGAACATGATGGATCGCGCGCACCTGGTTTCCTAGGGCACGACGTTCATACTGCTGACCTTTTTCGAACCCATGAGCAAGCGCATTGCGGACGTTCCGGGCGAGTTCTTTTTGCAGACGACAATTGCGATAATGCTTTGCGTGTATACTGGCGCTTTTTTCGTCCTGAATCGCGATGCAATTGACTCCGAGGCAAGGCAACCGTCCAGTGCATGACGTGCGACTGACGAACCGGATTCGTGTTTTTCGAGCCGAACATCGCATGAGTCAAAGCGATCTGGCGGATGCGATTGGGGTTTCTCGCAAGACAATCAGTACGATCGAAGTTGGTCGTTTTGTGCCATCAACCACGATCGCGCTGCTCATCGCGAAGCATTTCGACGTTCCCGTCGAAAAAATCTTCGCGATCGAGAGGCACAACTGACCACTTAACCACCTAGCAGGCAAAGTGCCCGTGCACTCTCACAATCACTCGCCCGCACAGGGTTATGCGCGAGCAATGCCGGAGGCTTGTCATGAAGCTTGAAAAACTTATTACGCTTTCGTTGCTCTGCGTTGCGGTCGCGACGCCACTCCAGGGTCAATCGGGGGAACGGTTTGAACATGCGATACAATCGGAATATCCAAGTCAGGAGCGGACATTTACTGTCCAGCTCCCACCGTCGTACGCCTCACAAGACAAGTTTGACTATCCCGTGTTGTATGTCTTAGACGGCGAGACCAATCTGAAGTACTCGACCGCCGTTGCCGAATTCCTGGCAGACAACGCTCTGATACCGGAATTCATCTTCGTAGGTGTGCACGCCGGACCAACCCGGGCACGGGACTATTTGCCTACGAACCCAGTAGCAAACCACGCATCCGGCGAAGCGGATCAGTTCCTTTCGTATTTTGAACACGAGCTGATCCCATTTGTCGAAGAGAACTACCGCGCCGCCCCATTCCGGTTGATTTCCGGCCATTCCTACAGCGGCGTCCTCGTTACGTACGCCCTGGTCGAACGCCCTGTCCTCTTCGATGCCTATCTCACCCAAAGCCCGTACCTGGATCAGACTATCG
>JAZDDC010000591.1:0-3584 GCA_036679565.1 Gemmatimonadota bacterium | reverse complement strand
TCAACTGCGAGACGCGACAATGCCATCGCGGTGGACAGCGCAATGTGATACGGCGCCGCCCGCGTCGCGATTGAGCGTTGGTAAGCGGGGTGTGATTCGTTGATCCAAACGGTTGACTCGATCAGCCGAGCCAGCTCCGGATCACCGGGACGTTCCTGGAACCTGATGTTCAACCGGTATTTCGTCGGACGTGTAGGGCCTTCGGTGGCGGGGCGCGGTGCGGTGATGGCTGGTGGTTCAGGTTCGCGAATCTGTTCCGGTTTAGAAGCCGGTGGTTCCGTTTCTGGACGTCCCGGATCCTGGGCATCATCGGGTGCCGCTTCCGGCCCTCCGACCGCAAGGCTGAGGGTGGCGTCTTCGTTCGCAATGCCAATGGGCAACCGTCTTTGGCCACCGGCTCGTCGCTCCACCAATGTCGCTAGAAGCGGAAACTCATCTGCGAGATCGATGAGTACTTTTTCGAGATCTCGTTCAACCGGTCGGGCAACTCTTCGTTGATCACGTTCTCGTTGGTCTCGACTGGCTCCCCATTCGGCCAATTGATTCGACACGGCTTCTTGGATCGCCTTGCGGTAGGCCAGGTAGGTTGCGCCGTGGGATCCCGAACGAATGAAATCCGCTTTGTTCAACGTTAGGCATTCGGACAGAGCGGGTGCTTCAATCACTCCCCCTATCGTCGTTGGATCCGCGGGCGTAATGCCAAGCCAATCCCATCCGCGTTTGATCACTTTACCGAACGTGCTGATGGCCATTCCCTGTTGATGTTCCGGTAAGTTCGGTGCGCGGATCATGTATCCAGACGCAGAAGGCTTTCGCTTGCGGGGCAGACGCACGGCAATCGCCGCGGTGTCCCCTGGAACGGCTGCTCGTGTCAGCTCGTGGTGATCCACCTCGAACCGGACGGCGTGAGGATATTGTGTTGACAGGATAGAGTCGAACGTTGGATCAAAGAGCGGCAGGAACTGCCCGGCTAACACTCGTCGGATGAAATCGGGATCCACCAGCGGTGAAAGGCCGTGTTCCACCTTCAATCGCACGGCGGTTCCATGAGTGGCAACCAGCCCCACGGGTGCTGTCCATTTCCACGGTGCACGACGTTTTGAAGAGAGACGCCAAGTGGTGGCTACGCTTCGCGAAGCTCGCCGAGTTTCCGTGAATACCTCGTCGCATATAAGGAGTCCGAGCTTGATGCCGACACCGGCAAACCCAATGCCTTTTCCTCTCGTTTTCGTCGATGCAGCAACGTCATGATACCGAGCAAGCTGCGCCTTCTGCATACCGGTACCATCGTCAACGACGGTCAGTGTTGACGCTGTTGGGTCGGTATGCACCACAACGTGCGTGGCACAGGAATCCAGCGTATTCGCTACGATCTCGGTGACGATTGTCTCCTCAATGGATCCCGGGTACGCATCGCGCAGGTCCTCGAGGAGGTGGAGTAAATCGACTCGGGTTTCTCCCATCGCGTCTCCATTGTATCATGCATCTGGAAACGCCAATATCGCCTGAATTGTGCGCCGTTGCGAATACACACTTGGCCGGGTCGATCGATGATACGTCATCGACGTATTGCGCATACCACATGGACCGCGCGCGGAAATCGCACTATAGTCCTACCTACCGTGTGTAATGCGGTATCGGTCAACAACCTCATGGACGTAGAGATATGATCGCACTCGCTTTGGCGTTGCAGGTGGCCTCGGTTGCAAACGGCCACGATGACACAATTTTGAACACGGCTCGGAACTTCGTACGTATTTCGGAGGACCTGGCGACCTCTGGGCAGATCTTTTCCGAACACATCAATGCTATCGCCGATCAGGGTTTCCATGTCGTAGTGAACCTCGCAACGGCCGATGCGGAGCGTAACGGCCAAGAGGGTTTTTGGGTGGCAGAGAAGGGGATGACCTATGTAAACATCCCGGTGTCGTGGACAGAGCCCACACTAGAAGATGTGGACCAGTTCTTTGCCGTCATGGAGGCAAATCGAGACAGAAAGGTATACGTCCACTGCTTTGCGAACATGCGAGCGTCCGTGTTCACGTACCTTTACCGGACACTCAAAGCGGGGGTGTCGGACGAGGTTGCGAAGCAGGATATGTTGGCGGTGTGGGATCCGACTGAGAACGAGCGTTGGCTGCAATGGGATCGGCTGATTCAGTCGGCCAGAGATCGGAATCGACGCCAATAGCGCGAAAGCCACCACCGACAACGGCGCCACGGAACCCAATGGGTACGGTCCTTCGGCTTCTATATCTGTTCCACTACGTATTTACTCCATGGCAACCGGCCATTGCCACTTTTGGCATGCGGTGTTGGAGGGTGTCCGTGAGGCAGGTAAGGGCGGGACCAATATCGCGAAAGGGTCTCCGGTCGTATTGAGCCCCGCCCTCAGGTTAAGACGCGTTGACTACCAGACGCGTAGACGTCCCTTCTGGAACGGATTCGTCCTGGCGTTCTCCACGTCGTCGGGCGGACCCGGCCAGATCTTGGCCTCACAATACTCGGCCGACGTAATGAACCCGGCTGCACCCTCGAAACCCATGAAGGTACTTCGGTCAGCGTCATGCGACCTTCGACCGGTATCTAACACACGAAACCACACGTCTTTTCCCGGCTGATGAATCTCGGTCGTGAACCCCGGGTGCTCTGACCGATTACGTGTGATAACGCCGCCGACCCAGAGGCGTCCGTTTTCCCGATCGATTGTGAGACATGTTACGACACCGTTGAACGAAACAAGCTGGCCGTTAAACATCAACGACTGATGAAATCGACCTTCGGCATGTTCATACTCGGCCTCGTATTTTGCCGAAAGACGAAATTTTACTTCGATGTCGAGACTCTCAATGAGGTAAGTCCCATGACCACGCGCGTGGATATTGGGATCGTAACGGCGGCTATGCAACGCCGGGCCGTCAATACTCGAAATCGCGTCCGCGTCCGGTGCCAGCGTATCCTGACAACCGACCACGAGCAGCAGACCAACGCCTGCCATTAACTGACGTCTGAATGACATATAGACTCCTATCGAGGGGTGCGGGACGTGCAAACCGCCCTCGCGTTTTCGAGAACGGATGCACGCCGCCTTCACGAAGTTGCGGCGTTATGTGGTAGGGGTCTTGTAGCAACGCAACGCGTTTAGAACGAACGCACCACCAGACGGTTGTGCGTGGGCAGTATTAGTGCGTTTGGCGAGAATCGCCGCGGTTGCGGCGACGATACTGAGCGGGGGTCACGCCGAACTCGGTTTTAAAAGCCCGTGTAAAGTGACTTTGGTCGGCGAACCCTGCATGGACAGCAATTTGTGAAATCGGCGACTCGCCGTTGGTTAGATTGACGGCTGTCCAATGTAATCTCAATCGGCGAACGTACGAGCCGACGGTTGTACCATGATGTGTGCGAAACGCTCGGGCGAGATGTGTTGGGTGAACATCCGCCACGGCTGCGACCTGATGAATCCGTAGCGGTTGTCTAAACGAGTCGTGCAAAAAGTCAGTCGCGCGTCTCAACCACACGGGTATGGGTGCGTGATGCGGATCCTGGGAAATGCGCCGCGTGACCTGGACAAACAGCTCGAATAC
>JAZDDC010000590.1:0-4000 GCA_036679565.1 Gemmatimonadota bacterium | reverse complement strand
CACACGCATCTCTGTTGTTGGAACCGGTTACGACGCTGTAACGAATGCGGAGGGTGAGTTCCGGGTCAACACGCTCTTGGCGGGGGAGTACATGGTTACGAGTGCGCGTCTGGACTCGCTCGGATATCGGCGAGGGCGGGTGTCGGTGCGGTTCGAACCGCGCGATACGGTAACCGTCAATCTCACGGTGCCCAAGCTGGATGACGTCTACGACTCTTTGTGCGATAATCCGCCCAGACGAAATCAATTCATCGTTGTGGGGCAGACTCTGAATGCACAGACAGACAATCTATTATCCAGAGTGATCGTCACGGCCACGACCGATACGCAGCAAAGAATCAGTACCCGAACTGATGAAGAAGGATGGTTTGTTCTTTGCCAGCTTCCAGCGACGCAAGAAATCCTATTGGAAGTGCGCGACGGTGCGTACACCGGTGAGTCAATCACGTTGTTCTTTAAGGACGGAGTCGTAACAGAACAGTCGAGGGTAGGGCGCAGAGAACACGACGCTCCCGAGCGGATCTGGCGGGCGGACTTTCGTATGCAAGCAAATCGTTGAGTCGAATGATCGACTGTATGGAGCAGGACTCTCCGTCGTTCGCCAAGTTCCCGCTTGCCGGATTTCGTGACAAAGAAACGTCGCCGGATGTGACCGCGTCGGTCTTGGGTTGGGCCCTTCGCGTCCCGTCGTGAGGCGGGGCATTCCTTCACATGACTAAACCGATTTACCGGTGGGACTGTCTACTGGTTCCCCGACAGGAGGCGATTTATGAAAATTGTGTGGCTCTTTATGTTAGCGGCACCGTTGGGCATGCACGCGCAGACGGCGCACTCCAACGACACGACTTCCGAGTACACTCGGTCTGTGAGCACAATCTCAGGACTGGAGTTTTTGCTCGGTCGCTGGGAGTTGAACACGTGGTTTGTGACACCTGGCGGCGGGGAAACGCCTGGTCAGGCACAACTTCTGGCAGTGCACACTCTGGATGGGATGGGCATCGAAGTCGAACAGCGGTTCCCCTCCGATACGGAAGCGCCGGACTTTATGTCAACGACCACCTACGCCTTCAACCCTCGCCTCAACAAGATCTTCGGCGTGGGCATCAACACGTTTGGGAATACCAAAACGTACGAAGTTCGTTTGGAAGACAATAAGGTGATCACCCTCCAGTCCGGCATGCTCTTCGGCGGCCGGCCCGGTATCAACCGCATCACGTATCTTAACATCGACAACGATTCGTTCGAGGCGCTCTTCGAGCACTCAAACGATGACGGCGAGACTTGGGTGCGCGAGTTCGGTTACACCGCCGTTAGGATCCGCCAATGAAATGACCGGTGGTGCATGAGGCGGTCCAGACCAACGGGTCGTTTGGAGCGAAGAAAAAGGGTTGACGTAAGGTCGCCGCGGGGTGATATAGTCACAGGGTGACTTAAATAAGAGGTGTCGTGCCGTCTGAATCGCTTGCCGAATTTGAGCTTCTTGTCATGTTGGCGGCGCTTCGTTTGGGTCCTGCGGAAGCTTACACCGTATCGATTGCGGACAACATCCAAAACCGCACGGGGCGTTTGGTTCGGCGGGCGAACGTCTACACAACATTGCAACGACTCGAGGCAAAGGGGTTCGTCTCGACTCGGCTCGGCGATTCTCGTCCGGAGCGTGGCGGTAAACCGCGCAGGCTCGTGACGTTGATGCCGGCCGGCATGGTAGCGCTTAGGTCTACCACGGCGGCCATCCGCGCCATGGTCAACGACCTGGACAAACCCATCGGACAAATAAGTTGACGGCACCCAAATGGGCGGCTGCACTGCTGCAACGCTTCGCTCCGCCGGGCCGAGCCGATGACGTGATCGGCGATTTAAATGAGATGCACGGGCGTCGTGTCCAACACCGTGGTCGTATCATTGCCAACACGCTTACTGTGTTTGACGCCTTTGACATGGCGTTCGCACTCTTCCGTCAAGAAATTCGCCGCAAGAATCTGATCAATGCCACACCGTCCGGGGGTCAACCGCCGTTTCGGGGAGTGGACGGAAATCTGCAAGGGCCGGCCTCCGGCCTGAGCATAGACACCAGCAGGAGGTGGCAGATGCGTCGTACACTCGAGGCCTGGACAAGAGATTTTATTCACGCCGCTCGCTGTCTTCGACGCGCGCCGGGTTTCACGTTTGTGACGGTTGCGACGCTCGCACTCGCCATTGGTGCGAACACCGCGATCTTTAGCGTCATCGACACCGTGCTGCTCGATCCGCTCGACTTCCCGGCCGCGGATCAACTTGTCTCCATCCGCGCGTCCGCCCCGGGATCCGACTTACCGGAGGAATTCGACCCGGCGCCGGAGTTCTACATCCAGTACAGCGAGCAAGCCGACCTGCTGGAGGACCTGGGCATGCATCGGTCGGGCCAGACCACTGTGCGATCGGAGGATCACACCGAGAGGCTCTTCATCACACGTGCCACTCCGTCCCTCTTCACTACGCTGGGTGTCACGCCGGCGCTTGGGCGTCTCCCCACCGCGGAGGACGAGTCGGAACAGGTAGCTGTGATCAGCCACACGCTTTGGGAGACGTGGTTCGGCTCTGACCCGTCTATTATTGGCCGACGGTATGAGGTCTCCGGAGCAATGCGGACGGTGATCGGTGTCATGAAAGCTGGATTTCGATTTCCGGACGATCGGATATCTGTTTGGATTCACACGACCTTCGATGCGGACGAGATCAGACCTGGAAGGTTCGGGTTCAATCTCGTCGGAAGAATGAAGCCGGACACCGATCCCGTTGAACTGAGTTCGCAACTCGCTGTCCTGGCCAGCCGTCTTCCCGAACGTTTTGGCGGCCCACCCCGGTATGCCACCATCATCGAACAGCACCGCCCAGTCGTGCGCTCGTTAGAAGAGGAATTGGTGGGCGATTTCAGGGGCCCGCTGTGGCTCTTGTTAGGCACGGTTGCGATCGTGCTCCTCATCGCCTGTGCCAACGTTGCAAACTTGTTCACCGTTCGGGCGGAGAGTCGACGGCGCGACCTCGCCGTGAGGCAAGCCCTTGGTGCGGGTCGAGCGGGCCTGGTCCGAATTCAGATGGCTGAAGCCCTTTTGCTAGCCGTATTGGGTGGCGCGTTTGGTGCGATGATCGCGTGGGCAGGCCTCCCGTTGCTTGTTCGTGCCGCTCCGGAGAACATCCCCAATCTCGCTGCGACGCGGCTGGACTCCGCCGCGTTGCTCTTCGCAGGTGGTGTCGCCATTCTGTCGGCTTGCGTGTTTGGTCTGATGCCCGCCATCAGATTCTCAAGACCGCAATTCGTTGGTGCCTTACGGAAGACCGGCATGGGCGGGGAACGGGGTGGTCATCTGAGCCGCGATATCTTGGTTGCGGTGCAGACCGCCGCCGCTCTCGTGCTGCTCGTGGGTTCCGGTTTATTGATGCGAAGCTTGTGGACACTGAGTCATGTCGATCCGGGTTACGATACACGTGATATTTTCACGTTTCAGGTCGCGCCCGACCGTGACGAATTGAACGACGGGCCGTCGTTTGCGCAGTTCCACAACGCATTCATGGAGCGTGTAGGCTCGCTGCCCGGAGTCGAGTCCGTGGGTCTAGTGAACACTCTCCCATTGGATGAAGGCGCGGGGACCAACCGTTTTACGACCGAGCGTCTCCTTGTCAGCGGTGAAACCGCGCCGCCCGTGCGCTTTACGATGGCGGGCGGCGATTATTTCCAGACGATGGGGATCAGTCTGACGCGTGGCCGATTATTTGAACGCGGCGACCACACGGTAGGACCCACGAACGTCATTGTGAGTAGTTCCGCCGCAGACTTGCTGTGGGCCAACCAAGACCCACTGGGCCAACGGCTTTTTCCGGCGTCTGACACGACGATTGTGCTCACCGTGGTGGGGGTGGTGGAAGACATCTTCTTGGAAGACTTTCGGCAGGATGCGGCCGATCCGATGCTCTACCTCCCGATGGTGGGTCCCGAACCCAGAACTTGGAGGGTGGGGTCGCC
>JAZDDC010000059.1:0-4030 GCA_036679565.1 Gemmatimonadota bacterium | reverse complement strand
GGTCGCGAGGCGGTGTACGAACTGTTCTCACGTGCCGCAAAGCTCGACCTCATTCCGTCCGACGTGCCCATCGAGTTCGTCGACGACTCAGCACTCATCTAACCAACCACATCCATCGACGGCTGTTTGGTCGATGCGAACCTTGGAGCCGCTCCGTGTCCACTAAGGATGTTATCGGTCGCGCGGATATTCTCGTTGTCGATGACGAGAAGGGCGTACGAGACGCCCTGAGTCGCGTTCTCGGCAAATTGGGGCACACCGTTCAAACCGCAGATCAGGGTGAACAAGCGCTTGAACTTATTCGCAGCGGCCACAGTCCCGAACTCATGTTACTTGACGTCGGCATGCCGGGAATACCGGGAACCGAGGTAGTGACGGAAGCCCTCGAGGCAGATCCCGAAATTGGGATACTCATGCTAAGTGGAATGGACGATGCAACGACCGCCGCCAATTGTCTTCAACGCGGCGCGATGGACTATCTCACCAAGCCGATCGAGCTGACGGAACTGAATGCGGCGGTGGGTAGGGCACTGCGTCGCCGGCAGGCCGAGATGAACAGCCGGCAATCATCGCACCGGTTACGTGCCCAAGTACTGGAACGCACCGAAGAGTTGAGCGCCGAGCGTACAAAACTAGAAGACGTAACCGTCGCAACACTCGAGGCACTCATCAACGCGCTGGAGGCTAAGGACCCCTACCTCGCGGGGCATTCGACGCGTGTTGCCGCACTAAGCGCGACCATCGCCGCGGAGATGGATCTCGACGATGACGTCGTGGAACAGGTTCGTACGGCAGGTCGTCTCCATGATCTGGGCAAGATTGGGATCCGCGAATCGGTTCTAAACAAGAAGACCTCTCTTACTGAAGACGAATTCGAACACATCAAGCAACATGTCGTCATCGGTTCACAAATCCTCGCGCCGCTAACACATCTCGGTTCCGTGATCGAATTCGTGCGGAGCCATCACGAGCGCTGGGACGGCACCGGTTATCCGGACGGTTTGGAAGGCGTAGACATTCCAATCGGCGCTCGAATTATTGGCGCCGCGGAGATCTATGACGCGCTGACTACGGCGCGCGCGTATCAAACTGAACTGTCGCCGACCGACGCGACGGAACGGATGCAACTGTTGTCGGGCGCGGCGATCGATCCGCAGGTCATGGACGCCCTGGCCGAGGCGGTTTCCCGCCGACAAACGCTAGTTTTCCTCGAGGAAGAGTAACGGCCGGATAGACGCGGCGTTGTAAAAAAGACCCCGGGAGCGCCTGAACGCCCCGGGGTTTTTTGTGGTCGGTTGACGCCGCCGTCCAGCGCCACGCGCGACCACGAATTTCGGCAGTTCGTAACGTTTAGATGCATCGACCGTCCCGTTGGTTGCAACGGGTGTGGTCATCGGCGTCGCGCTCGCCCCAGAATGGAAGTGGACAGGGAATCACCCGCTTGGCCGCGGCGGAACACCAACTTCGTATTCGCGGCACCATAACCGATGCCCGTGGGTTGGAACTGGATTTGGTCCCGTGAAACCGAGAATGTGACGCCGAGTCGTTGTGGCCCAGGCCATGCAAATAGCAAGGAATCCGACTGTCCCGGCACGCCGGTGACGAGGTAGGCTGTAAAGCGATCAGAACCGAATAAAAGCCGTATGTTACGAGATTTGACAACGGCTTCCAGACGGCCCTTTTGTATGAAGGTTGCGGCTTCGTTCGCCGCATGTGTGACGGCGAGGCGATCCCTCAGGCGACCCATCTTCGGAACGGAAATTGCCAATAGGAGGGCAAGAACCGTCATGGCGACGAGCAATTCGAGGGTCGAGAATCCCTTTGGCATGTCATAAAGTGTGTCACGTCAACGATTTCGGTAGTACCCTCTCAGCGCGGGTGTGGTTGAAAAAAACGCGACACCGTCAAATGTTCGCGACGGCAAAGTGAGGCGAACAGGGTCATATGTCCTTGCCGCCGAGGTAGTCAGAGCAATAGGTTTCGTATCCTAGTCTGAAAGAGTATAGACGTGTCAGATCTCTTCACCGTTAACTCAACCGACGAACCCGGCGTGTTCGAAGTCGATGTCCCGGAACCAACCGAGACACCTGTCGATTTTCACACACCGTTTCTCGAGCGTGCGAGCGATCCGGACGGAGAAGATTCTCAGCATGCGCTTGGGGCGTTTCTGACCCTACGGATCGTCGATCAATTTGCGAAGTCACAACTGAACGCTGTGGGTCTGGGATATCAGATCTCATCCGCGTTCGGTTATCTGGCGGACTTGAGCCCCCGAACGGATGAGGTCGAGTGTTTGGAGGCGATTGCTCACGCCTCCCAGGCAGCCCTTCGGCAGGAAAGCACCGAGGCGCTATTCGTCCCGCTACGACGGTACGCTGAAGAGTTGGAAGGGCAGTTGCGGTTGGACGAAGCGGTTGACGTGCTGAATACGATTCTGCGCGTGCCCAATCCCTCAGATCACCACGTGGTTCACTTGTTTCTGCAAAGAGGCCGTGTCCTTCGGGTAGGCGGTCGCTTTTCATCCGCAACGGAGTCCTACGCGGCGGCTGGCAAAGCCGCACTACGACACGGCGACACGCACGCGGAACTTTTGAGTCGAATCGGACGCGCCATCGTTTTGCAGTTTTTGGGCAATCTCCCCGCCGCGCAGCAACTGTTACACGAAGTTCGAACGGACGCCGTAAGGTTAGAAGACCGCGATGCTGAGGCGCGCGCGACTCACGACCTCGCGGTTACGGCCAGCAAACGAAACGACAACGCTGAATCCGTGAAATACGCTTTTCGCGCGTTCCAGTTATACGATGGCGATGAGCACAAGCGACGGGCACTAGCGGATCTGGGCACCGCGTTACAAGCCTTAGGACATTACAGCGCGGCAAGCGACGCATTTGAAATCGTACTTTCCGGACACGTACCAACAGCCATGCGGATAGCAACCACGCTTGAGTTAATCGAACTAGCGACGCACACTGGAAATCGCATGATGTTCGAAAAACGGCGACGAGAAATTGAAACCCTCGACGCGGAGCTTCCGCCTAGTTCGTTGGTCGATTTCAAAATGAAGGTAGGCAAAGGCCTGGCGAGTTTCGGGAACACTGAAACGGCGAAGAAATACCTACGCCGAGCAGTTCAACATGCGGAAGAGTACAACCTCAACGACTTCCTGTTTAAGGCCGAAGCCGCCCTAGATGACCTAAACGAAACTCCTCCTCAAGCCGAATGCATTTGGCCTGCGGAGGAGAAATTCGTCGATGATGTGGTTTCAGTCGCGCGCGAACTTCAGCTTTTGCGAGCCGCTGTTTAGGTACCGGATCCTTGATGTTCCGCGTTCGGAGAATCATCCAAGCTTCGCGGACCAGTTAAATCGGTGCAAGCTGCAGTGCTGAGTGCGAACGAAGCAAAAAGTGCGATAGCCGCAAGACGCATACGACGGGACATAGTAAACCTCCTCAGGTAGATCAAAACGGGAACCAATCGGCCCTCTAACTTGACTGGACCCCCCTTCAGGGTTTAGTGCTCTTTAGGGACTTCATAGGGCGGATTTGGGACATGCTGGTCCTCGCAGCACTACCGAAGCATTTACAATCGCGTTTGAAAGCCGGCGTCACGCCCAACTACCGGGTCGTGCATTCCGACTCGTGGAACGGTGCCGTCGATCTCGTCCTCACCAAACCGGTCGAAATGGCCATCCTCGACCCACAACTGGAAGGCGGACCACGAGTCCACGAAGTCGAACGCTTCAGGGTGATGTTCCCATCCATGCCCATCATCCTCTACACATCGCTCGAACCCGCCGTCGCTCCCGTCTTACTCCGACTCGGCCAAGCAAACATCACACGCGTCATGCTGGCCTGGCACGACGACCAACCAACACAAATCCGCGATGTCTTGCACGCCGAATCGGCCCGCTCCGTCTCGCAACGCCTGTTAGATGAACTGAGCGATGTCCTCGCCGGCTTCCCACAAAAACTGCGCTGGGTCCTCGAGACGGTCATCAGGGAACCGGCTGAAATCCAATCCGTGCAAGCCC
>JAZDDC010000589.1:0-13393 GCA_036679565.1 Gemmatimonadota bacterium | reverse complement strand
CCACCCGCGCCGCCCGCTAGCCGGGACTCAGCATCGACGAGAAAATTTGCTGACGTGACGATCAGGTCCCCGTCGTCCAAACCGCTCAATATTTGCACACGATCGTCGGCACGAGCGCCCAGTACAACTTCCCGCGGCTGCAACATCCCGTCGTCACCGCGGACAAATACCACGTTACGCTTTCCCGTCACGATGACAGCAGAAAGCGGTGCCACCAGCACGTCGCTACCGACTGTAACTTCAAAGTACAGGGTCGCAAACATGCCGGGTTTGAGACGCAGGTCGCGATTCGACACCACAATACGCACCCGGTTGGTGCGGGTCTCGGGTTGCACGGTCGGGTATACGAACGAAACGCGACCCATAACATGTTCACCGGGATACGCCGCTACCTCGATGTGTGCCTGTACACCCTCGCGTATGAACTGAAGGTCTTGTTCGAACACCTCACCTTCCACCCAAACGGAGGATAGATCCGCAAGTCTGTAGAGACGCATACCCTCCATGACGCGCTGCCCCTCAACCACATCCTTCTCCAGCACAATTCCGGCAACAGGCGAAACCAATGAGAGTGTTTTGGTAAGCTCACCGCTTGTCTCAATTTCGTTAATTTGCTCGTCCGTTATGTCCCAGAACTGTAGTCGACGTCGGGACGACTCCAGTAAATCCACGGCAGATGACCACGCCTCCCCAGATTCAGGACTGAGGCGTTCGAGCAAACGCTTCGCGGTCAGTAATTCCTGCTGCGCCGCGACGAGTTGCGGACTGTAAATCGTCAGCAGTGGTTGACCGCGCACCACCGATTGTCCAGTGAAATCCACGAGGAGGTCTTCGATGAAGCCTGCAACCTTAGGTGTTACGTCAACGATGCTCGGTTCGGCAGCTTGCACTACCCCTACGGTGCGTACCGTCTTGGTGAGCGTCGTACGTGTGACAGGCACGTATGCCACACCAAGTGCCAGTTCCTCTGACTCGGTGAGATGAACGGGCTGCCGTACTGCGGCGCCGGATGAGTCCACTTCCCCCTGGGTTCCGCCGGCAGACATTCGTGCATGTTCCTCGGCAGTCATACCCACCGCGGGCGAGTCTTCCGGCTCAGCCGCACAGGCGAACATGCCCGCTATGAACACGGTAACCACGAGCTGGTTCATAATCCCTCTCCATTACTGGATCCAACGAGTGCCTCGATTTGCGCGACGGCGCGCAGGTAGTCGGCCTGAAGGCGAACACTCTCGATCTCGTATCGATTGACTGTCATTTCGCTGGTCACGAGTGTCATGTAATCGACCCGGCCAACTTGATAGGCCGACAACGCCGATTCGACGGCGGCCCTTGCCTGAGGCAAAACGCTGGTGGTGTAGAGATCTGCCAAATTGTTCGCACGCACGGCCTCCGCACGTAGTCCGGCCAACTGTGCGAATGTTTGATTGTAGATGTCTGATACCTGAGCGTCAGCTGCCTGGCGGAGCGCGGACATTTCCCGCCTCAACGGGGCGTATCGCGAACCTGCGAAGATGGGTAGGCGAAGACCGATCCTTAACGTGGAAAAATCGACGAATTGCGGTCGGTTTGCATATCCGAGCGTCACGGTGATATCGGGATACACGGCCCGCGCAGCAGCGCGATAGCCGGCCTTGGCGGCCTCGACACGTTGCTGGGCAGCTTGAAGGGCGGGCCGAGCATCGGTCGCCATTCGCATGAGATCTTCCAATGTCGGGAGTTCTCCGTCGATGGCGGGAAGGAACGTTGCGCCGATTGGGTTGCTGGGCCAGCGCCCGAGCAAAGCGTTCAAACGCGCGGCCAATGCCACACGGGTCTGTCCCGCCACAGTGATGTTTTCGGTCATCCTGGCAACGGTGACCTGGGCCTGCAAAACATCTTGCTGTAACCCCGTGCCCACGCTGAATAAGGCGCTCGACACATCGCGAAAATTCCTCAGCAGGTCGCGGGTCCCACCCATGATGCCGAGAGACAGGTCGATGAACGCGATCTGAAAGTATGCTTCCTTTACTCGGGCTTCGAGTCGCAACTCCGTTTCATCGGCGTCAAGAGACTGGGCGAGCGCCAGAAACCGCGCGCGCTCGGCACCGTAACGGAGTTTTCCGGGCCACGGGAATCTTTGCGTCAACTGCACGCTGTTCATCGTCATGGGCTGGTCCGTGTTCGCCGGGTTCGTAGCCGGCCGGTTTACGAGACCAAAAGACAGCATCGGATCGGGCAGGGCTCCGGCGGGCGCGACGCGCTGGAGGGATGCATCGGCGCGCAACCGTGCCGCCTGCAAACCGGGGTTGCCTTCTCGGGCGATTCGCAACGCATTGTCCAATGACAACGCTGGCTGCTGCGCGGCCGCGCGATCAAGACCGAACAAACTGCACAACAGAACCACAAAAAGTACTGAGGTGTTCTTTCGATCAAGAGCGCGCCGCCGATAGGGCAAGAATTTGATGTTCATGTTTCGTACAAGTCAACGACGGCGCACTCGCCGCGCGCCGTCGAGTGTTTGAGTTTGTGCAGAACCCAAGCTCCAGATGTATGCCGCTACAGCACGGACCTGGTCATCCGTGAGTGGCATACCGCCCCTCGGCAACATGGGGATGCCGGTTCGTGAGTCAGCAATCGCGACGCCCTCAATGATCCGCGCAACGATAGCTTCAAAGGAACCGTCAATGTGTATCCACTCGTCATCGGTCAGATCCGGCGCTGTCAGCCCCTTCCCGTCCGGTCCATGACACGCCGCACATAACCCGGGTCCTTTGAAGATGCGTGCTCCTTCTTCAATCATGGATGACGTAACCTCGTCGGGGATCGAGTCACCCGCCTGCGCACTAACCGACACGGGTACCAAAAGTCCGGCGCTTATGATGATCCAGCTCTTCATCAGTCCTGTCCTCCGTCCGACGTCAGCGACCCCAAGTAGGCCACGAGTGCGTCGATTTCTTCCGGCGTGAGTCCAAAGTTCGGCATCATGGATGTGGAGTTGTTAAATGTGGGGTCTGCCAATTTCGCGCGCACGAATGACGGGCCCTTGTTCCCAACGACATCGTCAAGGGCCGGCCCAACGTTGCCACCCGCGCCAGCCGCAATGTGACACCCAATACACGCCTTGAGCGCCATCAGCTGTCCACCGCGTTCCACCAGTGTCGGATCGGACGATACCAGATTCGAAAAAGTCATTGCGGTATCTGATTGGACGGCGCCGCCGCTCGTGGCACCGGGATCACCGTTGCTTGCCTGCAGAAATGCCAGGACGGCGCGGGCTTGGCGTCCGGTCAGGTTCCCACGAACCCGCATGTGGTTGACGATGGTGACCCACTGCCGGTCTGTTCTTTCCAGGGGTGACCGCGCGTTGTGACAACTGCCGCACGTATTGCCATACACACGGGATCCTTCCGCGATTGCTGTCGAATCCTGCGCATGCGCTTGGCTGACACCCACAGTTACCATGACGCCAACCAACGCCACGTACGTCAAAGTCTTGCGTGCTTTCATGATGCCCCCTAAAACCCGAACGCGAAGTGTGCGACAACTCGATCGTTGTCGATCTCGGCACCCCGCTCTCGATTAATTTCGTAGCCGACCATGAATGCGATGGACGGATTCAGCCAGTAGTCGATACCCGGTGCCGCTTGCCAGGCCCCAATGTCCTGCGGTGCTCCCGCGAAATTGTTTGCGAATATCTGGGTCCATCGAAAAACTGGTTCCCATCGACCCCGTCGATATGCGGTCTGCGCGTAAAACCCGTGCCGGCGGAATGTTGGCACTCCGCCGACCGACTGGATTTCTTGGCGGGTTTGGATGTATTCGCCACGTATTTCAAATCCAGACGTTCTGGCCTCCGCAGCCACGTTCCACGCCGTAAAACCCAAGGCATTTGATTCGTCGTAGTCACCGTTGAGGTACGAGAGACTCAACCGTACCCAGGGCGGAAGTCCAATATCAACACGTGTTCCCAGCATCTTGTCCGTGTTACCGTCACTCGACGACGACGCAAACTCAAGTTCTGGAACGGCCTCATCCGCATCCTCTGCCGACGGTCCCTGCGTAGCATACAGGATGAAAGCCAGCTGCATACGACCCGGATTCAACGCAACGCGAGCCATGGCGCCCACATCGGCGAGCACCGGGAGCAGTGGCGGCGCACCAAACTGAGTGACGTGATGCCCATACAGAGGCGGAGCGGTTGTGTGCTTGTTGATCCACGTGGGGTGGATCTCTGGCCCAAACACACCGAACGGAAGCAAAAATTTGCCTGCTACCAACACGACGTTGTCGTTTAGTATGTAATCCAACTGGGCATACTCCAGACCCGTCTCCGTCACCCCCTCCCGAAGGTCAAACTCCAGCTCCATTTCAAAAAGAACACGATCTTGAAACTGAAATAGGAACACTGGGCTGACGCTCGCCGTGAACGCGTTGAGGTTGTCGCCCTGCGTTTGGGCATTGTAACCAACGGTGCCGTAACCGCTGATTACCGTTTCGTTCGTGGGTACCACGCGGCCTGTGCCAGTCTGGCCGTGGGCGGATGATGTGTAGAACATCGTGGCGGCGGCTAAGCCAACGGTCACGACAGCACACGTTCTCGTGCCGGCGCTCCGATGGTTGATTTCCCGACGTCTACGTGCACGAATATTTCTGACCATCGCTTGGTGTCCTCCTTCGGTGATTAAGTATGCTGACCATATGGGCAGCAACTGTACCGATGCGCCCGTTGGCGCGTAAGTGAATGATGCCTCGGTGATTAGCTGGTCAGGCATGGCCGCCACCGGCCGCACGCGGTGGGGGATTTAGCCCGAATCCAGCTTGTCCAGGGCGGTTTTGCTATTTTGCGAGAGAAACTTGAGGAAGTACGCAAAGCCAAACAAGCCATCAGTGCGTTTTTTAAAGACGCGTTCATAAACCCTATCGAGAGTCTTGAAGAAAGCGACCTACTCAGATGAAATCGCACATCGGAAAGCCTAACTCACCGCCGGAGGACTAGCAGTATCATGGGTCACCCAGGGGCATATACCCCGTTTACCGAGTTACATGCCGGCAAACAACCCACGTTGCAATCACAATGCTGCGCGAGGCACATGTCCTTCGGCCAAACCGTACTTTTCGAGCCGGTAGCGAAGTGTGTCACGTGTCAGTCCCAAAAGCTCTGCCGCGCGTGTTTTGTTACCGCGAGTGCGTGCAAGCGCTTGCCCGATGAGGTCTTTCTCCAGCTCCTCGAGATTGATCCCAGCTGCGGGCAGCGAGTAACCCGCTTCAAGGTCGATAGCGCGGGCGCCGGGTTGCAACTCGTCGGGTAGATGCTCTGTCAGGATGGTCGTGCCTTCTTCAAGGATGACGACACGTTCGAAGACATTGCGTAATTCCCGGACGTTGCCCGGCCATGCATACCGTTCCAACATCGCGGCAGCGGCCTTGTCAAGGTCTCGTGCCGGTCGTCGCATCGTAGTCGCCATTCGATCCAGAAAGAACTCCGCCAGCGGTTGCACATCCTCCGGTCGTTCCCGCAACGGTGATATCATGATCGGGATTACGTTGAGACGATAGAAGAGGTCCCTGCGAAACGAACCATCCCGCACAGCAGCTTCGAGGTCGCGGTTGGTAGACGCGATGATCCTTACATCGACCGCGATGGTCTTGATTCCCCCAACACGTTTGAACGAACGTGTTTCCAGGAACCGCAAGAGTTTAGCTTGAGCACCCGGTGGAAGGTCACCGATTTCGTCCAGTAGAACGCTGCCTCTGTCGGCAAGTTCGAGAAGTCCCTTCTTACGTTCCCGGGCATCCGTGAACGCACCACGTTCATGACCGAACAACTCAGACTCCAAAAGTGTTTCGGGTAGAGCCGTACAGTTGATCTCGAGAAAGGGATGATCTGCCCGGTCACTTTTTGCATGGATAGCCTGTGCCACAACCTCCTTCCCTACGCCGCTTTCTCCGCGCAGGAGTACCGTGGCCGACTCACTGGCTCCCACTTTCCCGATGATTTCGACCAATTTTCGCATTGCGGCGGACCGTCCGACAATTTCCACGTGTGCAATGCGCCAACCGGCCTGTCGCCGCAACCCTGACACCGTCCTCTTCAACGATCGCGCCTCAAGCGCCTTCGTTAATGTCGCAACGAGAATTTCGGTTTTGGGCGGCTTCTCAAGAAAGTGAAATGCACCAGCCTTCACCGCGGTAACCGCGGTACTGATGTCGCCGTGCGCACTCAACATTATGACAGCCACATCGGGATCCGTCTCGACGAACCCTTTCAGCAACGTCATGCCATCCCCGTCCGGCAATTTCAGATCCAAGATTGCGGCATGTATCTCACCGCCCTCAAACGCCGCCCGCGCTGCGGCAGCGGAATCTGCCAGCACGACATCGAACCCTTCGTCCTCCAATACCGCTTCGATGTACTGTCGGATCAACAGTTCGTCATCCACGACGAGTACGCGGGTCTTCCCCATCATTCACCTACCGTTTCAATGGCCGGCAAAAGAACCACAAAGGTGGCTCCGCCGCCGGGCGTGCTTTCTACCCACATGGTGCCGCCGTGTCGACCGACTATCTGCTGAGAGATGGATAGTCCCAGTCCCGTCCCTTGATGCTTTGTCGTAAAAAACGGACGAAAGATAGCCTGCAGCTTGTCTTGAGGGACCCCCGCTCCGTGGTCTTGCACTCGCACTTCGATCCCGACACTTCTTCTTACAAGTTCAACTCTCAGCTCTCCAGCCCGAGATGTCACATCTACCCCGTTGAGTAGCAGGTTGACCAAGACCTGAACAATCAACTCGGGATCCGCGCGGACGAGGAGTTGTTTTTCCTTTTGGCTCGCCACCAATGTGACACCAGCCTTCTCCGCGGTAGCTTGCACAACACGCATTGCACGCGCCACTACCCCGATCAAGTCCACCCCGATGAGTCGTAGTTCTGGGGGACGCGCATACTCCAAAAGTTGTGTTGTCGTCGACTCAATTCTATGTAATTGGGCCCGCGCCTCGTCAATGATAGGCGCGGTTGCGTCGGCATCTTTCAACTTACGCCGAACAATCTCCAACGCGCCGATAACCCCCGTCAACGGATTGCGAATTTCATGTGCAACCCCGCTTGCCAACTCGCCGACCGTTGCCAGTTGTTGGGCGCGTTCGAGTTCTCGACCGTGCAACTGCTCCACTTCGGCCCGCGAACGTCGGAGTCGATCGGCCATTGCCTGAAATGACTCGATCAGCGACTGTGTCTCCGCCACCCCGCGATGAACGATGGTATCGTACGATCCGGTCTCACCGAAGGTTGCGGTTGCCGCCGACAGTTCACGTAACGGTGTCGTGACATGACGGGATGCAACGTGACCTGCGGCGACAATCAATAGCACTAATAGGGTGCAACCTCCGGCCGTGAGCAACAGGAGATTGTTCACAGGAGCCAACACGATGGAAAGCGGCAATGCCGTCACCATGGTCCAATTGAGTTCGGGCAACTCCGTCGCAAACCCGAGGGCCGGATTCCTTTCCATATTCGATCGTACAACCTCGCCAGGGGGACCCGTGACCAAATTCAATATGGCCTGAAGACCACGGTCCGCGTGGGCGTGGGAAATGAAGATCGTGTGACCTTGGCTGTCAAACAGCCCCAACTCGACGCCGCCTAACACGTGCAAAGGGATATCGAAATTCCGAGCGAAGTCTGCAGAGCGAACATGGCCTTGCAACCAGCGTGTCTGATCACCTAGGACCAACCGAACGGTCAGCAAGTAAGCAATCACGGAATCCGCGTCGATATGAAGCGCGACGCCGGGCACAACATCATGAAACTTGTCTTCCGGCCAATTAGGATCGGTTTCCCGCAACGCAACGTCGGCCATGGTGGTTCCCTGCGGGTCAAGAACGCGGAGCCCGTCAAAAACGCCGTCGGTCGCAAGTCCGCCCGCGAGTAGCGCGCTTACGTCCGCGTCGCGATCTCTCGCCATGATCGGCGCGACCTGGCCTGCAATCGTACGTAGAATAAGCTGCTCACGACGAAGTTCTGTCTGGAGGTAGGATGCTTGCCGATTGGCCAGCTCACTCAACGCCGTTTCCGATCGGGAGATGATCGTCCTGCGACTCACCGAGTATCCAATCCCCGCAACGAGTACCACCGGCACGGCACCGAAGAGCAGAAGCAGGAGCAGGAGTTGCGTCTGAAGACGCGGCCGGGTTGAAGGCCTATCTAGTCGCAAACTTCTTCGCGACCGGGGGTTCACGTCCATGCCCATCTTACTAACTCGGTGGCGTTTGCCACAGTACCTGCACGATTTTCCACTCGCCATCGAACTTTGCCATGTTCATGTAGTCGCTGCCCCACCAGGCGTACACCTTGACTACGGCCGTCTGATCGAGGACATCAAGAATCTCAACACGCTTCGGAGCGTTCTCGTCCGGGAAACGGCCCGATTCTCTGACGTCCGTCGCAAAGGCCAACATCTCGTCGAAGGACATTGGGATGCGGTGATACTCTCCATCCCGTTTTGCAAAGCCGAACTTGAACACATCCGGATGCACCCCGCGGCGAATCTTCTCCGTAGAACCATCATAAAAACCCTCGAGGTAGTCGAGAGCGGCGCGCTCGACCCCCGCACGATCCTCCACCGACTGTGCGAAAACGGGAGCCGGAACCATCATGACCAGCCCGAATAATCCCAATGCAATTGTCTTCATTCTCGTTCCTTTCTTTTTCTTATTCACGTTAATTAGTTCACCGCTCATCTGGTCTTTGTCCGCCTCCGCGCCGCGACGCGATCACTCAGCCACCCGTGTACACCCGCGTCCTTGGCGCACGAGTGGACCGCATCTCGGGTTCCCTGGTCGCCAATGATCTCTACCGCGTCGATCATGGCATGGAGAGCCCGGCGTTGTCGCCACCAGTAACCTCCTGCCGCCAACAGCATCGCCAAGCCGAGCGCGATACCGGTCCCGAGGAGCGCGTAACGGACACCAGCTACTGTACGAGACTCGGCCACCGCGCGGTCTACATCCCCGATCCGGACTTGGAGGGAATCACGCAAGTCGATCATTAGGCCATGCAGCGCCGGGCGGAGCACGTTCTCCAGACCAACGGCAACCGCCGTGGCAAACCGAAATGTCACCGTGTCGCTTACGGCGATGAGTTGAGCGGTCAGGCTCCGACCGAGCGCCTCCGTGAGCGTGTCGGCTACGGCCCGGGCCAACCGGGGGCCGCGGGTGTCGAGGATGTCCAGATTGGTCCGTATTAATTCCTGGAAGGACCGGTTAAGGTCGTTCCGCAGTTGGATAGCCAGGTGCTTCGCGACGCTGTCGGTCTCCGCCCGTACGCCACGACGCATATCCTCCCAGGTGGCGCGAGCCGGATCCACCACGGCACTCACAAACTCGCTCCTGAGAAACGCACCGGCTGAGTCGGCCATTCGCCGTTGTAACGCGACCAGCGTGCTCTCTTCGGAGACGATTTGCGCGATGGCGCCGGCGGCCGCGCTCTTCCCAGCCGACCTAGCCGCGACACATCCTGTAGTCGCAAGAACAACCATCAGGATGCCACTCAGCCCGAGACGCGGCGGACAGGTGAGATTCATGAACACCCGCGGTGACCCCAGGGACGGCGGGCTATGGAAGTTTCCGTTCGCCTGTATCATTGCCGTTTCCGTCACGAGCCGTCCCGCGGCGCCGGACACTCCACCCTGCGAACGCGAAGACGAGTAACAGGACGATACCACTGATTATGGTCAGGGTTCCTGGGGTCACTCGAACCTCCTATTTGCTCCCATTATCGAAGCGGGGAATGAGCCTCGGTACGCGACACAGTATTCGCAATACTCGTCGCCGAACTTCAGGAGCATTTGGCGCTCCTTTTTGCACGCGAACAGCGTAGAGCCGCCACCATGACGGAGAGGCGGCAACAGAAATCATAGTGCATTTGAAACGTCTCCCGCGTCGTCGCGCGCCAGGGAGATGTTCACACTTTGGCCACACCACCAATTCACATGTCCATATTCCCGTACCGGTCGGTATGCGACCGCATGAAGAGTCGTTCTCCGATAACGATGGCCACGACGCTCGCGGCGGATACAAAGAGGATCAGAATATCGGTAGAAGCTTTCACCCACAGGAAAACGCTCAGCACTACGATGTCGAGCACCATGGCGGTTGCTACGATGCTGGCACGCACGGGGATCCTGGATCGGAGGTGCCGGAGAATTCCCCAATGCACGCCAATGTCCATGATGAGGTAGAAGACGGCGCCAAGCGCGGCAATGCGTTTGAGGTCGAACAGAATCGTGAGCGCCATTGCAAAGACGATAGTATAAGTCATCGTGTGGGTCCTGAGGCTGCCCGGCAATCCAAGATGACGATGAGGGGCTTCCTTCATGCGCGCGAGCATTGCAAGCATGCGGGACGCGGCGAACACGCTTGCAGTGACGCCTGAAGCGGTTGCGACAATTGCAATGATCACCGTGAACAGAAGGCCCGCGTCGCCAAAGGCTGGTCGGGCCGCTTCGGCAAGCGCAAAGTCCTGCGCGCCAATGATCTCACCGAGTGAGAGATTGCCCGCCACGGCGATGGCCAGCGTGACGTAGACGACGGTGCAGATCGCAAGGGAGATGACAATGGCCCGTCCCGTGTTGCGGTGAGGGTCCACGATCTCGCCACCGCTGTTTGTGATGGTAGTGAACCCCTTGTAGGCGAGGATCGCCAGCGCGACGGCGGCAAGGAAACCTTCGGCGGATACGCCGAACTCTCCACCCGTCGATCCGCCGGTCAGTTTGGAGATGTCGACGAGCGCCAGGCCGACAATAGCGAACACCGCAAGACCAGCAATCTTGATGATCGCCATGACGGCCGCAGTGGCCTGGACAAGGCGGTTACCCGCGACGTTGATGGCAAAGGCGAAGACAAGGAGCATTACACCGAGTGTGGGTACCCAAAAAGCAGCGTTGTCGAGATTGAGGATTTGGAGTGTGTACGCACCGAACGTACGAGCAACGAGGCTTTCGTTGATGACCATCGACACGTACATGAATAGAGCAAGTGCCCCGGTGGCGGTGCCAAGCCCGTACTCCTCGCGAAGGAACATCGCGACGCCGCCGGAGGATGGAAACGCATTTGCGAGCTTCACATAGGAGTAGGAGCTGAATCCGACAATCACCGCAGCGACGAGAAACGCGATCGGGAAGAGGTTCCCGGCAAGTTCGGCAACTTGCCCCGTGAGAGCGAAGATCCCGGCGCCAATCATCACGCCAGTGCCGAGCGAGACGGCCCCGAACAAGCTCAAACTGTTGGCTACTTCGTCTGCTGCGTGTTTGTCTGTGGTATGCACTAGCTCAGTCGGTCCAAGAAAGTATCCAGTCCCTTCTAGTCCACGTCATGGTCCGCGGTCACGGTGCACTCAACAGCGTGGGTATGAGTCTATCCGTCGGCGTCGCGGCAGGGAAGCGTAACCGGCCCGAAACCACATACCTGCAGCCGTGCGGGACATAGACCGTGCTTCGTTTACGCGAGCGCATGGAAAAGCAAACCAGTACACGTTAACGTTACGGCCCACGACAGGCGGAGCCAGTTCGTCAAGCATCACTCCGACGACACGGGTCGCCACTACTGGTACTCGAGGGTGGAGAGGAAGATGAATGTCCGATCATCACCACGGTCACGACACAACCGGCGCTTTGCCGGCCTCCGGCAATCAGGTATCACTCGAGCTGGAAATCACCAACTATTTCATGGGGTCGGCCTGTCCCAACATCGAGGAACACGTCGCAGCGACCCCCGGCGTGGGAGGCGTCACTCTCAATCGAACGAGTGGCATCATTCAAGCCTCTTACGCTCCGGACCAGGTTACCGCCGACACCATCATCGCAGCCGTCAAACATTGCGGTTTCATCTGCCGTGAAGGCGGGCCGGTGCACGAGGCCAGCCGCCCAGGCGCAGCCCATGCAGAGCACGCGGGAGGAGCGGCACCTCCCGAGCATGATGAGCACGCCGGCCACGGCGCACGGATGGCCGCTACCATGCGCAACCTGTTCATCGCAGCGGCAGTGCTCACCGTCATCGAACTCGTGTACTCCCCATTGGGTACGCGGCTCCTGAACCTGTCCCCACAAACCCCGTTCGGTATTCCCAACAACATCTTCCAGTTTTTGCTGACGACGCCCATCGTTTTCTGGGGTGGTTGGCCGTTCCTCTCCGTTGCGGGGCGCGCGTTGCGGCGCGGCCAAGCCAACATGGCGACGCTCATCGCCACCGGGATTCTCACGGCCTATCTCTACAGCGTCGGAGTAACGTTCTTTTTCCAGGGAGACGTGTTCTTCGAAGCGGCCGCAATGCTTACGACGTTCAGCTTACTCGGACATTGGATGGAGATGGCAGCCCGTAACGCGACGGGTAACGCCATCGCCTCACTTCTCAAACTAGTACCCGAGACGGCGCGGGTGATTCGTGCCGGCAAAGAGGTGGAAGTGCCCGTCGAGGAGGTCCAGGTCGGTGACGTTGTGGCCGTTCGCCCCGGTGAGAAGATCCCCGTGGACGGGGTGGTGGTGGAGGGTCGAAGCTATGTGGACGAATCCATGATTACCGGAGAGCCGGTTCCGGTGGAGAAGACACCCGGGGTCAAAGTTACGGGTGGTACGCTCAACACCACTGGGGCGTTTCGCTTTCGGACCGAGCATGTTGGGGCCGATACAGCACTCGCGCGCGTCGTACAGATGGTGCAGTCGGCGCAAGGCAGTAAGGCCCCCGCTCAACGACTCGCCGACAAGGCCGGCAAGTATCTTGTTTTCGTGGCCCTCGGCTCCGGCGTAGTAGCTCTAATCATTTGGCTGGCCCTGGGAGCGGAGCCGGTTTTTGCACTGACGGTGGCGGTGGCGACAGTGGTCATCGCCTGTCCGGATGCCCTAGCGCTGGCAACACCTACGGCCATCACCGTCGGCATGGGAATCGGAGCCCGCAACGGTGTGTTGATCAAGGACGCCGCCTCTCTGGAAGGAGTGGCGACCCTGGACACGGTTGTCATGGATAAGACCGGGACGTTGACCGAGGGCAAGCCGTCGGTCACCGACGTCATAGCAACGGGCAGTCTTTCCGAAGACGGGTTGCTGGCAAAGGTCGCGGCATTGGAGGCTGACTCCGAACATCCGCTCGCACGGGCAATCGTGCGCGAGGCAGAGCAGCGGGACCTCGTGGTTAACGATGAAGTACGCGATTTCGAATCGGTCCCCGGCCACGGAGCGGTCGCATCCGTGGGCGGGACACGTTTGGCCATTGGAAACGCCCGCATGATGGATCGCGAAGGCGCCGGGACCGACGCCGTTCAGACGGAAGTGAAGCGGCTCTCTTTGCAGGGAAAGACGGTTACCTACGTGGCGGCGGACGGTGAGCTGGCAGGGTTGATCACCCTGGCGGACAAACCCAAG